>JAJXWE010000046.1 GCA_021781775.1 Pseudomonadota bacterium
GATGCTCCAGAATGCTTAAGATTGAAAGAATATTGCTACATCGAGGAGTAAATGAGCAAGAAACGCAAGCTTATTTCGTGAAGGAGCGCATAGGCTGGACAGAATTAGACCTGTCCGGAGCGGACCCATGGCTTCTCCCGCCTCCTCAACGGCGCTCGCAGGCCACTGCGCATCGGCGGCCTCCCAGCCGGACTGGCCGCGGGTGACGCAGCTGCTGCACCGCTCGCGCGCGCTCGATGACATCGAAGAGACGCGGCTGGTGCCCGCCCGGCAGGTGATGTATCAGTTCTCCGCCCGCGGGCACGACCTGGCGCAGATTCTGCTCGGGCTGCAGCTGACCGATCCGCACGATGCGGTCACGGTGTACTACCGCTCCCGTCCGCTCATGCTGGCCCTGGGAGTGGACCTCGAAGAGGCCGCCGCCGGTCCGCTGGCACGGGCGGGCGCTTTCAGCGACGGTCGCGACATCGGCGTGGTGTTCAACAAGCCGGGCCGGGGCGGCGCGACGGTGCTGCCGGCGTGCGGCGGCGTCGGGGCGCAGTACACGCCGGCGGCCGGATGGGCCCAGTCGATCGGTTACCACCACGATACGCTGGGTGATACCCGCTACGCGCGCAGCATCGCGGTCGTGCTCGGTGGTGACGGCTCGGTGGCGACGGCCGGGTTCTGGTCGGCGCTCACGATGGCCACCACGCTGCGCCTGCCAATGCTGATCTACATCGAGGACAACGGCTTCGGCATCTCGGTGAGTTCACGTCTGCAGACCCCGGGCGGCAATATTGCCGCCAACCTGGGCGCGTTCTCGGGTCTGACGATCTTCGAGGGCGATGGTGCCGATCCCGAGACGGCCGCCGAGCGCATCGGCGAGGCGGTGCACTTCGTGCGCGGACAGCGCGCCCCGGCGCTGCTGCGCTTGACCGTGCCGCGGCTGTGCGGCCACTCGGGCCAGGACACCCAGGCCTACAAGCCGCCCGAGACGATCGCCCGCGAGCGCGCCAACGATCCGCTGCGCCGCCTGTACCGCTACCTGGTCCCGCAGCGCATGACCGAGCGCGAATGGCGGCAGATCGCCGAGGGTTCGCTGCGCGAGGTGGAGCAGGCGGTCGAACGCGCGTTGCATCGAGCACTGCCCGATCCGGCCGGCCTCACCCGGCACGTATTCACCGAGCACGGCACCGACGGACACGCCGCGCTTCAGGAGCAGGGTGGTCTCGCGCCGCTCGGTGTTGCCTTCGCGCCGGGCTGCCCGCAGCGCGAGCCTGAACCGACCCGCATCAACATGCTGACGGCGATCCGTCGCACGCTGGATGTCGAACTCGGCCTGAATCCGCGCATGGTGGTCTTCGGCGAGGACGTCGGACCGAAGGGCGGCGTGCACGGTGCAACGCTCGGACTGCAGGACAAGCACGGCGCGGCACGCGTGTTCGACACCAGTCTCTCCGAGGAGGGCATCATTGGTCGAGCCGTCGGCCTGGCGCTCGCGGGGCTGCTGCCGGTGCCGGAGATCCAGTTCCGCAAGTATGCCGATCCGGCCACCGAGCAGATCAACGACTGCGGCACGCTGCGCTGGCGCACCGCCAACCGGTTCGCCGCGCCGATGGTGGTGCGCATGCCGGGCGGGTACTTCAAGTGCGGCGATCCCTGGCACAGCCAGACCAATGAAGTCGCCTGGGCGCACGGCATCGGCTGGCGGCTCGCGGTGCCGTCCAATGCCGAGGATGCGGTCGGGCTGCTGCGCACGGCACTGCGCGGCAATGATCCGACCATCTTCTTCGAACATCGCGCGCTGCTCGACGGCGCCTGGGCGCGCCGACCGTATCCGGGCGATCGGTACGTACTGCCGTTCGGTGTCGCGCGCCGTGTGCGCGAGGGTTCGGAGCTGACCATTGTCACCTGGGGCGCGATGGTCGAGCGCTGTGAACTCGCCGCCGAGGCCTCCGGTGTGCTCGTGGAGATCCTGGATCTGCGCACGCTCTCACCCTGGGACCGCGAGGCGGTTCTCGCCTCGGTGCGCAAGACGCACCGCTGCCTGATCGTGCACGAGGACAATATCACCGCCGGTTTCGGTGCCGAGGTGGCCGCGGTGCTCGCGCGCGAGGCGTTCTTCAGCCTCGAGGCGCCCGTCGAGCGCCTGGCCATGCCCGACATCCCGAGCCCGCATGCGCCGGTGTTGCTCGAGGCAGCCGTTCCGGGTGTCGCGTCCATCACGCGCGCCATCCGCGCCGTCGCGAGCGTGTAGTCGTGGCGCAGCAGCCGATCGAGGTCCGTGCGCCGGAGGGACAGGAAGAAGGCACCCGTTCGCAGGTGCTGCGCTGGCTGAAGGCGGTCGGCGAGAGCGTGAGCGCACACGAGCCGCTGATCGAACTCGAAACCGACAAGGTCACCATCGAGGTGCCCGCGCCGGCCTCGGGCGTGCTCGAGGCCATCGTGAAGGCCGAGCGCGACGAGGTCGGACCCGGAGAACTGCTCGGACGGATCGTCCCGGCGGGCGAGCCGTCGGCCGCGCCTGCAGAGGTGCTGCCGCGCGCGCGCGCCCTGGCGGCCGCGGCGGGTCCGATGATCTCCCCGTCCGCTGCGGCGCGCCCGGGCGATGCGCTGCGGCTCAGTCCCGCTGTGCGCCGGTTGCTCAGCGAGCGCGGGCTCGAGCCCGATGAGGTTCGCGGCACGGGTGAGGGCGGACGGATCACGGTGGATGATGTGCTCGCACACGAACCGGCGCGCGTGGCGGTCGAGCCGCCGGTGCCTCAGAGCGATGCGGTCGCTGCGCGGAGCGACGCCGAGGTGGCCGTGCGGCGGGTACCGCACACCGCCGTGCGCAAGCGCATCGCATCGCGCATGGTCGAGAGTCTGTTGCGCAGCGCACCGCACGTCACGAACGTGTTCGAGGTGGATCTGGCCGCGGTACTCGAGCATCGTGCGCGGCACCGGCAGGCCATGGCGGACCGCGGCGTGTCGCTGACGCTGACGGCGTACTTCGTGCGGGCCGCGATCGAGGCCATCCGTGCCGTTCCCGAGGCGAACAGTCGCTGGGGCGAGGAGGCCCTGGAAATCTACGAGACGGTGAATTTCGGCATCGGCACCGCCGCACCCGAGGGGCTGGTGGCCCCGGTGCTGCATGGCGCCGAGGGGCTCGATCTGGAGCGCACCGCGGCAGGCATCGGTGAGCTGGTGCAGCGCGCGCGCGACGGCCGGCTGCGCCCGCAGGACGTGCGCGGCGGCACCTTCACGCTGTCCAACCACGGCGTGAGCGGCAGCCTGATTGCCGCGCCGATCATTCTGTTTCCCGGCCAGGCAGCCATCCTCGGCGTCGGCAAGGTCGAGAAGCGCGCCGTGGTCGTGGCGCACGGCAGCGAGGAGCGCATTGAGATTCGTCCGCGCTGCTACGCCACATTGACGATAGACCATCGCGTCATGGACGGCGAGCGTGCCAACCGCTTCATGCAGGTGTTCACCGAGCGGCTGGCGGGCTGGAGCGAGTGAGGCCGACCGGGGGCGCGACCCGGGGGGTGTTTCGTGATACCCGTAGTGACGGGCGGCTCCGAGGAGACTACCATGCGCGCAGAACTCCAACGGAGGACCTCAGCATGACCGATGGCACCACCTTGCCGGGATCGCCGAGTGACGAGTCCGAACCGGATCTGGCCCGCAGGCGCATGTTGACTGCGGCCACGGCAGCGGTCGGCGCAGTCGGCGTAGGCCTGGCGGCAACCCCCTTCATCGAATCGATGGAGCCGAGCGAGACGGCTCGTGCGCTCGGGGCGCCGGTGACCATTGATATCTCCAAGTTGAAGCCGAAGGAGATGCTGGTCGCTTCCTGGCGGCGCCGTCCGATCTATGTGCTGCGCCGGACCGAGGATGAGATCAAGACCCTGTCCTCACTCAACGGCCAGCTCAAGGACCCTCTCTCGAAGGCGGATCAGCAGCCGGCGAACCTGCCCGGCTGGAACCCGGTCAGTCGCTCGATCGTCCCGGAATACCTGGTGGTGGTCGGCATCTGCACGCACCTCGGCTGCATGCCCAAGCTGCACGCCTCAGTCGGCGACCCGCTGCTCGGGGCGAGCTGGCCGGGCGGCTACTACTGCCCCTGCCACGGCTCGCGCTACGATCTGGCCGGCCGGGTGATGGATGGCTCACCGGCGCCGCTGAACCTGCCGGTGCCGCCACACTTCTACAAGGACGCCAAGACCATAGTGACCGGCGAACTGTCCAACGGCAGCGAGCAGAACTGGGAGCCGAACACCTGGTAGGGGTGTTCAGGGGCGGGTGAGTCCGCCAAAGCGCGCGAATGCCTCGGGCCCTGCCGGCGGCAGGGCCCCGTTCAGCGTTGCCCCGTGCTCGTCCAGGTAGTGCTCCGCTGCGCCGAACACTGCGGCATAGAGGCGACGGCACAGTCCGTAGGCCTCGGCGCCGACCCAGTGTTGCGGCAGCAGGGCCGGGGGGAGCAGCGGGTCGCGCAGGTGAATCCTGCGGTACTCGTGAATCAATAGGGTGCGTACGAGGAAGGCCGCTTCCGGCGCCAGGGTTGCGGGCGCGCCCGAGGCCTCAATGGGTCCGAACGCATCGTGGAACGCGCGGTAGCGCCGCGCGAGGCTCTCCAGGTCCCAGGCTGCCGCGACCAGCTGCCGGTCGTGCGCCGTGCCCTCGCCGGGCCCGCGGAATACCCAGCCGTCCTCGATTCGCTGCGGGGCGAGCCACTCGCGGGTCTGCTGCGGTGTGCACGTCGGGTGAACGAACACGCCGGGGGCGAGCTGCCCGAATCCCACCCAGTGCAGCCGCTCGCGCAACGAACCGCGCGCGCCGCCGCCCGGTGGCACTACCAGGAGCGTCCAGCGGCCGTCCCACACGCTGGGATTCGCAGCGTAGATGCGCTGAGTGGCCGCGGCGAACACCCCGTGCCCGGTGTCGGTCAGGCGGTACTCGCTGCGCCGGCCCTGCCGCGCGGCGGTGAGCCAGCCGTCGGCGGCCAGCCGCGCCGCGCTGGTACGCACCAGCCGCTCGGCGAGTCCGAAAGGCCGCCCGAGCCGGATGAGGCTGCCGAGACTCACGCGTCCCCCGCGCGGGGCGATCGCATCGCCGAACACGGTCATCAGCAGAGATCCGCCACGCAGCGGGCGCTGGGCACGAAAGCGTCGCAGCACGGTGGCGACGGCGGGGTGGGGGCTGCGGCTGGCCTGCATCGGGCGCTCGAGCGATCCGGGTCCGCAATTTTGCCATGAAAATTCTTGACACAAAAATCATGAAGACTATAGTTTTTATGTATCAGATCTGATTCGAGTGATCGGCAGCGCATGTACACTCAAGCCCTGGATGCCCCGCAGCCGCCGAGCGCGCCGACGGACGAACGCGAACGTCTGGAGCGCTTCCAGGCGCGCATCGATGCGGATGAAAAGATCGAGCCTAAGGACTGGATGCCCGAGGCCTATCGCCAGACCCTCATCCGCCAGATCGCCCAGCATGCCCATTCGGAGATCGTCGGCATGCTCCCGGAGGGCAACTGGATCACCCGGGCCCCCTCCCTGCGGCGCAAGTCGGTGCTGATCGCCAAGGTTCAGGACGAGGGCGGGCACGGGATGTACCTTTACAGTGCGGCCGAGACGCTCGGCGTCGCGCGCGGTGAGCTCGTGGCGCAGCTGCTTATCGGACGGGCCAAGTACTCGAGCATCTTCAACTACCCGACGCTCACGTGGGCGGACATCGGGACGATCGGCTGGCTGGTCGATGGCGCGGCGATCATGAACCAGATTCCGCTGTGCCGCTGCTCGTACGGCCCATACGCGCGCGCCATGGTGCGCATCTGCAAGGAGGAGAGTTTCCACCAACGCCAGGGCTACGAGATCATGCTGACGCTCGCGGGCGGCAGCGCCGAGCAGCGCGCCATGGCGCAGGACGCGCTGAATCGCTGGTGGTGGCCCTCGTTGATGATGTTCGGGCCGAGCGATACGGACTCGAAGCACACCGCGCAGTCGATGCGTTGGAAGATCAAGCGCTTCACCAACGACGAGCTGCGGCAGCGGTTCATCGATGCGACTGTGCCGCAGGCGGAGTACCTGGGCCTGATGGTGCCGGATCCCGAACTGCGCTGGGACGAGACGACCGGGCACTACGTTCACGGTCCGATCGACTGGAGCGAGTTCCACGCGGTGCTCAAGGGTGACGGGCCGTGCAATCGAGAGCGCCTCGCGGCGCGGCGCGCTGCGCACGAGGCGGGCCGTTGGGTGCGCGAGGCAGCCGCTGCCTATGCCGAGAAGCAGGCCGCGTCGGCGCGCGACGCGCAGGCCGGCTGAGGAGCGACCATCATGAATGAAGACTGGATGCTCTATGAGGTGTTCATCCGCGCGCGCAGCGGGCTGGAACACAAACACGTCGGGAGCCTGCACGCCGCCGATGCGCGCATGGCCCTCGAGCACGCGCGCGACACCTATACCCGCCGGCAGGAGGGGGTGAGCATCTGGGTGGTGCGCTCGAGCGAGATCCTCGCCTCCGATCCGGCGGAGGCCGATGCGCTGTTCGAGCCGGCGCGCGACAAGGTCTACCGACACCCGACGTTCTACGCCATCCCCGAAGAGGTGAAGAACCTGTGAGCCCTGCAGCCGAGCCGGCCCGGGCGCCGGCCAGCGTCGAGGATCGCTTCGAGTATGTGTTGCGACTCGGGGACACCAGCCTCATTGCCGCGCAGCGCCTCGGAGCGCTGCTCGGACACGGCCCGGCGCTCGAGGAGGATCTGGCACTCGGCAACATCGCCCTCGACCTGCTTGGTCAGGCGCGGCTGCTGCTCGCGCTCGCCGGGCGCATCGAGGGCCGCGGTCGGGACGAGGACGCGCTCGCGTTCCTGCGCGATGCCGGGCAGTTCCGCAACATGGCGCTTGCCGAGCAGCCGGATGGGGACTTCGCCGAAACCATTGTCCGCCAGTGCCTGCTCGACGCGTGGCGGCTCGAGACTTACGAAAGTCTTGCCGGCTCGCAGGACCGCGAGCTCGCCGACATCGCCGAGAAAGCATTGAAGGAGTGCCGCTACCACTGGCGCTTCAGCGCCGGCTGGCTGGTCCGGCTCGGCGACGGCACGGCCGAGAGCCATGCGCGCACGTGCGCGGCGCTGGAGAAACTCTGGCGGTTCACCGACGAGCTGCTGAGCGCCGATGCGCTCGATGCGCGCATGGCCGTGTGCGGCATCGGGCCGGCGCCGGCACTGATTCGCGAGCGTTGGGAGACCCGGGTGAGCGCAGCGCTCGCCGAGGCGAAGCTCGAGCGGCCGGCGCACCGGCATTATCCGTGGCACGGTAAGCGTGGCGTGCATACCGAGCACCTCGGCCATCTGCTCGCCGAGATGCAGTTCCTGCCGCGCGCCTACCCGGGCGTGTCGTGGTGAGCGAGCCGGTTCAGGGCGCGGCCGGCGCGAGCCGCGAGCAGCGGGTCTGGCAGACGCTCGAGTCGGTCATGGATCCGGAAATCCCCGTGCTCAGCGTGGTCGAACTCGGAGTCGTGCGCCAAGTCCGCACCGCAGCGGACGGGCGGCTGCGGGTTGGAATCACCCCGACCTACTCCGGCTGCCCGGCGAGCGAAGTGATCGCTCGGTCCATCCGCACCGCGCTCGATCAGGACGGGTTCACCGACGTCACCCTCGAGACGCTGCTCTGGCCGCCCTGGTCGAGCGAGTGGGTGAGCGAGACGGGACGGCACAAGCTCGAGGCGTTCGGCATTGCCGTCGAGCGCAGGACGCCGGGGAACATCGTCTGTCCTCGCTGTGTCAGCGCGCACATCGAACGCGTCAGCGAGTTTGGCTCGACCCCCTGCAAGGCGCACTACCGCTGCCTCGAGTGTCTCGAACCCTTCGATACCTTCAAGTGCCTTTGAGATGTTGAAATTTCATCCGCTGCGCGTTCTCGACGTTCGGCCCGAGGCCGAGGACGCGCTCGCCATCACCCTCGCGGTGCCGCAGGCGCAGCGCGCCGAGTATCGCGGCAGCCCCGGCCAGCACATCGTGCTGCGCATCCCGGCCGGCGGCAGCGAGCTTCGCCGGACCTACTCGCTGACCAACGAGCCCGGCGCCGAGACGCTGCGGCTGCTCGTCCGGGTGCATCCGGGCGGGCGCATGTCGGATGTTCTGCAGCGGTTCGCGCCGGGACAAGAGGTGCAGGCACTGCCGCCGAACGGCAGCTTCACTCCGCACGCCGTAGCGCTCGACGCGGGGCTGCGGGTGGCCTTCGCCGCCGGCAGCGGCATCACGCCGGTA
>JAJXWE010000047.1 GCA_021781775.1 Pseudomonadota bacterium
TCTACGCGCTCGCGCACAGCCAGTTCCTGCACCCGGCGTGGGGTTGGCAGCACTCCGAACGCGACTATCGACTCGCCCTGCGTCTGGCCCGGGTGGATCATCTGAAGATCGACAAGGACGCGCTGTTCGCCGCGGCCTTTCTGCACGACATGGCGGCGTTCAAGCCCTGTGCCGACCGCAAGATGGAGCACGGCGCATGCGCCGCGCTGCAGAGCCCGGCGATCCTCCGGCGCGTCGGGTTTCCCGTGCAGAAGATCCCGCTCGTGCAGCAGGCCGAGCGCGGACACATGTACTACAGCAATCCGGGATCCAATCCGACCGCCATTGTGCTGCACGATGCGGACTCGCTCGACTTCCTCGGTGACATCGGCGCGGCGCGCATCCTCGCGCTCACCGGCGCGAAGGCGCCGAGTTTCGCTCCGGCAGTGAAGACGTTGCGGGGGTTCCTGCACTCGATTCCGTCACGGCTGATCACTCCGGCCGCGCGCCGCATCGGCCAGCGGCGCGTCGCGCAGTTGCGCGCCTTTCTCCGGGCACTGCAGAGGCAGACTTACGGCGGCCGGGCGATGTAGCTGACGCCCGGTTCGGCGCCCGTATCGGCTGCATGGACTCGCAGCAAAGAGCGGGAGCTCGTGCACAAGGCGCGGTCTGTGCGCTGAGGGTCGATGCGCACGGGACGTACGCTCGTCCCGATTGCCCTGGGCATCGCGAGCCATTTGCCGGGTGCGCTCGTGGGCCCGCAGGGGTTGGTGCCACGATCCCCTCGATCTACGCCGATCCCAGGGATACGGATCGCCTGCGCCACCCGGGCGTGGTCGCGCTGTACGATCGTGACAGCGGTGCTGTGCGATGCGATGCGGATGCCGAGGAGGTGACCCGCATCTGCATCGCGTCGACTTCTGCCGTTGCGACGGCGGCGTTGTCGCTCTTCGCCCCAGAAGATCAGTGCGCGTACTGCGCGAAGAACGCCCGCGCGGCCACCATGCAGTAGGGGGCCGCGTCGGTATGGTAAGCCTCCATGGCGACCTGCGAGCCCCTGGCGGTATCGACGGCATGTTGGTACGCGGTGAAGGCCTGCTGCAGCCGTCGGGCGACCGGTAGCAGTGCGTCGCTGCGGACGGCGCCGAGGCCGTGCTGGAAATACGTCCCAGCGCTGCCGCTGCTGGTGTCGAGGTCGAGGGTGGCGAAGCGCAGGTGCGGGTCGGTGGCGATCTTGCTGCGCAGCACCGCGGTCATCGCACCCGCGCCCTGATTCCAGAAGACCTCCGGGTCGCCGTGCCCGCCGCACATCAGCAGCGGCATGCTCGGCGTGTAGTTGCGCAGATCGTTGGCCTTGATGTCCTGGCGCAGCCTCAGTTGCGGATCGGCGGGCAGGGCCGGCACCGTTCGGGACAGATCGGGCGCTGAGCCGTTGCTCGGCGCGGCACCATCCGGGTGCGCATCCACGTCGGCCACGTAGGCGGCACGGAATGCCGTACTCACCAGGTAGGCCGACGGGTTGAATCCGGCCTGAAACAGCGGACCGCCTTCGGGAAGCGCGGCGAGCGCCGGGTACTGGGCCGCGGAAAAGCCGGGCCCACTCGCCGCTGGCGAGACGGACTGGAACACTGCGCTCGCCGGGATCTTCCCCGCCGCGACGAGTTTGCGGAAGTCGCGGTAGCCGGTCTCGCCCGGGAAGAGCCGCACCGCCGCTTGGAACCGATGGCTGAGCACCTGGGCGGGGTCGATCGAATCGTGCTTCAGGTGCGCATAGGAGTTCACGACCAGAGGTAGGTAGGCGGTGCCGCCGAAGTCCGGGTGCCCGAGGTAGATCTCATCGGCCATCGCGAGCAGTGCGTAGGGTCCGGACATCGGCGCGCCGGCGGTCGCCGGATGGCCCTGATGGTCGAGCGCTCGAAGCGTCGCCATCGATACGAAGCCGCCTTGCGAATAGCCGGTGACGAACAACTTGCCGTCGTCGCGGACGGTCCCGTGGAGCCGGCCCAGCAGCTGCCGGGCGGCGGTGAGGCTGTCGAGCGCATCCCGCGACTGTTGTGTGCGGTTCAGATACGGGTGATAGCGCAGCGTCGACAGATCGTAGCCGGCGTAGTTCGGTGCCACCGCGATGTAGCCGTGCGCGGCAAATATGAGGGCGATGCGAATCGCGGTGCCGTAGGCAGGGTTGGCCGGATCGGTGACGGCCGAGAGGTCCTCGTTGCGGTTGATTGCCGTGCCGTGCGTGTAGAGCACGATCGGTCGGGGTCCCCGGCACTGCGCGGTGTTGCCGGTCGGCACCATGAGGGCGCCGGAGGCATCCGTGGCCTCGCCGCGTCCTCCGACGGTGGCGTAGGCGAATTTGTAAACGCGCACCCCGCAAGCGGGTGCGCCGATCATCGCCGTGAGCGTCGGCCGTTTCGAGAATTCCCGCTGCAGCGTCGCCTCGAGGTGCGGGATCGACAGCGTGGCGGGTGAACCGAGTGGTCCGGAGATCAATGTGGCGCTGGTGTTGGAGGAGCGCGACCGGCCGCCGAATGCCGCGCAGGCACTGAGTGCAATGAGGCACACGGCGGCGAGCAACACCTTGGAGTACGCAGCACGCATGGGATCTCTCGCACAGGTCGGTTGCAGGAACGGGTTCGCGAGCGGGCCTCGATCCCACCGGTTGGCCCTCGCGCCGCAGCGGCCGGGTGCACCGAACGGGTCAGCAGGAAAGAAGTCGGCTCGAGCGCCATCTTAGTCTGCGGCGCAGCGACACTCAAAAGGCGCCGGGCCTGTGACGGTGCGTACGCAAGCAACGACCCCCGAGCCGAGATCTGGAGCGACGGACGATCCGGATCGGCGGGCGAGCCGCGTGAATGTGCTGCTCCGCAAAGAGTCTTGACTATCTAAAATCATATCTTAAGATATGTCTATAGTAAATTAGGGAATCGATCATGCATCGACACTTTCATCATCACGGCCGACACGAGGACTTCGAGGCCCGGGTGCATTTCATGGCACACCGCCACGGGAGGGGCTTCGGCCATTTTTCCGGTGGTTTCATGGGCGGCATGGGCATGGGCGGGCGGGCGTTCCGTGCTGGCCGCCGGCTCGCCTCCGGCGACCTGCAGCTGCTGCTGCTGGCGCTGCTCGCCGATCGGGCGAGCCACGGTTATGAGCTCATCAAGGCGCTGGAGGAGCGCTCGGACGGCTTTTACAGTCCCAGTCCCGGCATGGTTTACCCCGCGCTGAGCTGGCTCGAGGACATGGGATACGCAAGCGTAGCCGCCGAGGGCGTCAAGAAGCTCTACAGCATCACCGAGACCGGGCGCGCCTATCTGACGGAGAACAGGGACGCGGCGGATGCAATGCTGCGCCAGCTCGAGCAGGTCGGCCGCAAGATGAGCCGCCTGCGCGAGGTGTTCGGCGGCGGCGAGGAGGACGAGGAGCCCGACTGGCTGGAGCTCGCCGCGCTGCGCCGTGAATTGCGCGAGGCGCTGCGCGAGAAGCGCCGCAGCTCCGCTGAGGAGAAGAGTCGCGTTGTGACGATCCTGAGGCAGGCCGTGGCGCAGATCCGCGGCAAGGACTGAGCGGGTCGCAGCTGCGACGCCGGGAGATCTCGCGCCTCTGGCCGGGGGCGCCGCAGCCCTGGAACGGGAACAGCTGCCGCGTACGCAGTGGGCAGAGCCGCACGTACCCGGGGGCGTGCCTCGCTGACGTCAGAGCGCGGAACACCACGTCCGGCGCGGGCCGTTCAATCTACCGAATGCGATGACTTTTCGACGAATGCCGAGGTCCCGGTTGCGTCCGGCGGCGCGCATCGGTACCGTCCCCGGCATCAGCGCTTGGGCCGCGAGCGGCAGGCGCACAGGCATTCATCGGGGGCGACGATCATGAGCTATTCCGTCCTGAAGCAAGCCCTGGCCACGCTGCTCATCGCCGCGTGTGCGCTGCCGAGCGCCTTGGCGCAGCCGGCCGCCCGGCCGGCGGCGAAGCCGCGAGACCCATTCGCCCATGTGGAATTTCGCAACCTCGGCCCGGCGGTGGCCGGCGGACGGGTTACTGCGGTGGCAGGCGTTCCCGGCAACCCGCGCATCTACTATGTCGGGTCCGCCGGCGGCGGGGTGTTCAAGACCACTGATGGCGGACTGCACTGGCAGGCAATCTTCACACACGAGGCGACGAGTTCGATTGGGGCCATCGCGCTGGCACCCTCCAACCCGAACCTCGTATGGGTCGGCACGGGGGAGGCCAACATCCGCAACGACGTCATACCTGGCGCGGGGGTGTACCTGTCGACGGACGCCGGCAAAACATGGCTGCGCATGGGTCTCGCGGACGTGGGTCAGATCGGTCGTATCGTTGTCGATCCACACGATCCGGATCACGTTGTGGTCGCCGCGCTGGGCCAGGAATGGACCCCAAGTGCTGACCGCGGCATCTTCGTGACGACCGACGGCGGCAAGACCTGGCGCAAGTCGCTGTACGTCAATGAGAAGACCGGCGCTATCGACGTGGCGATGCAGCCCGGCAACGGTCAGGTGCTGCTCGCGGCGACCTGGCAGGCCTACCGGCAGCCTTGGATGCTGCACGACGGCGGTCCCGGATCGGGGATCTGGCGCTCGACCGACGGCGGGGAGAGCTGGAAGCGGCTCAGTCACGGGCTGCCGGTCTCGTCCATCGGGCGCATCGGACTCGCGTTCGCACCGAGCGAGCCGCAGCGCGTTTACGCGCTGCTGGAGGCGCCGATCGGTAAGGGTGCGCTGTTCGTCTCCGACGATCTGGGCGATCACTGGCGGGAGGTCTCGGACAACCACGCCCTCAACGTCCGCGGGTTTTATTTCACGACGCTCGAGGTCGCGCCCAACGATGCCGACCGTGTGTATTTCCTCGGATTCCAGCTGCTGCAGTCCAACGACGGCGGCAAGACCGTCCGCGCCATCGACCCTTCGGTACACGTCGATCACCACGCGATGTGGATCGACCCGCTTAATCCGCAGCGCATGATCCAGGGCAACGACGGTGGGGCGTATCTGTCGCTCGATGGCGGGCGGACCTGGCGCTTTCTCGACGGCATGCCCATAGAGCAGACCTACATGGTGGCCGCCGACAGCCGTACGCCCTATGACCTGTGCACCGGTCTGCAGGACAACAGCGCCTGGTGCGGACCGTCTTCCTCGCTCGCTGATTCGGTCGTGTCGGGCCAGGACTGGTTCACGGTGGTCGGGGGCGACGGCGAGTACGCAGTGCCGGCGCCGTCCGATCCGGACATCATTTACGCCGATGCCGAGGATGGATCGATCGTCAGATTCGACCGCAAGACCAAGCAGACGCGGTTCATCATGCCGTATCTGCATGGACCGGGTTACGTCAACGATCTGCCCACCTTCGCGCAGAAGGTACGCTTCAACTGGACACCGCCGCTCGCGGTCGATCCCCGCGATGCCAACACCGTGTATCTCGGCGGCAATGTGCTGCTGAAGTCCACGGATGGAGGACTGCACTGGCGGGCGATCAGCCCGGATCTGACCCGAAACGACAAAGCCAAACAGCAGCTCTCCGGCGGACCGATCAACTATGACCTGTCGGGCGCGGAGACCTATGACACGCTTCTGTCGGTGCAGGTCGCGCTCAGCGATCCCGAAGTGATCTGGACCGGCTCGGACGACGGGGTGGTGTCCGTGACCCGTGACGACGGCAAGACCTGGAGCAGGGTCACGCCCCCGCAGGCCCCGGCCTGGGCACGCGTGTATCAGATCGACGTGTCGACGTCGGCTCCCGGCACAGCGTACGTCGCCGTCGACGCGCATGAGCTCGGCAACAACCGGCCCTATGCTTTCGTGACGACGGATTACGGGCGGCACTGGCGTTCGATCGGTGCGGGACTTGCGGGTGATGCATCGGTGATGGTGGTCCGCGCCGATCCGGCCAAGCCGCAGGTACTGGCGGCCGGAACGATGCGCGGGGTGTGGATTTCCCGCGATGGCGGACACAGCTGGCGGCAGCTGAAGAGCAACCTGCCGACCATGCCGGTGTTCGATCTGAAGTTCGTGCGTGGCGATCTGGTGCTGGCGAGCCATGGCCGGGGGCTGTGGGTGCTGGATCACTTCGCGCCCATCGCGCAGCTCGATCCGGCCGCGGTGCCCGCGCATGCGCGGCTGTTCAAGCCGCGTGCCGGTATCGAATACCAGCGCTGGAGCCGGGGTGAAGGGGCAGAGCCTTCATTCGTCACGCCCAACGCACCGGACGGCGTCATCATCGACTACAGCCTCCCGCATACGCTTCACCCCAACGCGCAGCAGAAGGCGCAGCAGCACACAGCGGTGAAAATCGAGATCCGCGATGGGCACGGCGAGTTGATCGCCACCCGCTACGGACCGGCGCATTTTGGATTGAACCGCTACGTCTGGAACATGCGCTACGACGCCCCCACGGCCACGGACTTCGAGGCCTCGCCCCTGCAGGGGGCGCCGCCGGCGTGGTCTCAGCCGCTCGAGCCGCAGGTGCTGCCCGGGACGTACTCGATCCGCGTGACGGTACTCGGGCAGACCCTGACCGAAGCAGTGCAGGTCATGGCCGACCCGAACCAGCCGCCGGCACTCGCCGCGCAGCGGCGTGCCTTGCAGGCTGCGCTGCAGGCGCGCGCTCAGGTGGATGCGATGAATCGCATGCTCAACCGCATCACCGCAATGCAGTCGCGACTCGCGGACTATCGCAAGACCGTGCAGTCGCAGGCGAACGCCATCGATCCGGCACGTCAGGCGCAGGCACACGCGTCCGCGGCGCTGCTCGCGCGCGGCAAGACCCTGGCAGGCGAACTCTCCAGGCTCAAAGACTCGGTCTATAACCCGAAAGTCCAGCATAAGGTCTTCGAGGACAACTTGCACCAGCTGACCGATCTGCACGATGCGCTCGAGCTGAATGCCTCGACGCTCGCGAGTCTGGGTGTCCAGGCGCCGACGGGCCCGCTGCGGGCGATCACCCGGGAGCTTGGCGGGGAGCTCGCCGGCAAGCTGGCCGAGTACAACGCACTGCTCGCCGGCGATGTTGCCGCCTACGATCGCGCGGCCTATGCCGCGGGCGCTCCGACGCTCGGCGTCGGCAAGCCTCTTACGGTGGTCGCGCCGCTCGAGGTTAACTGACGCCCCGGGGTCATCGATTGCGGTGGGCGGCTGTCCGGCCTGATGCAGGTCAATCGGGCGGAGCGGGTTGCTGCAACGCGCCAGATCCTCATCGCGCACGAAACCGAGCGATGCGGCCCGTCACGCGCGCCCGCCCCCCGCACCTCCCCCGCAGGCTCCGATCGACTTTTGAGGAGCAAGCCCGTTGAGGTCATGACGGTGCCCGGGCCGGCGCGAAAAAGGCGGCGTGCGTCGATTGGGATCGGGCTGCCGCGACCACACCTGATGGGTGAATCCTGTGAATCCCGCGGTTGCGGCGGACGCTCAGGTGGCGTGCGTGGAATGCGGCGGCAGGTCCGCAGCTCCCATTTCTCGACATTCAGTCCGACCGTTGCCGTCCACAGCGCGGTCAGCAGTTCACCGGGAAGACACAGCGCCAGAGCGGTGGGGGAGAGGAGCGCGCCGATGGCAGGACATCCGAAGCTCAACAGTGGATCGGAAAGATACACAAGGCAGGAGATTCCGAGCAGGACGCCCAGGATGCGAGGCAGGAAGCCGGAGCGAAAGATCAAGTATCCGGTCAGGACCTCACCGAGGCCCCAAAACAAGAACGAGATGAGCAGCCCGGCGTCCTGAAGCTGAAGTGCGAGATACGAAAGGGCGTCCCGTTGTGGTGCGCTGAAGGCCGCCATTGTGTGCTCGCCGGCAATGTGCAGTGGCAAGAGCGATGTGAGCATGTCGAGACTCTCGATGGACGCGCCCACCAGCGCGCTGCCGAGTGCCATGGTCGCAATAAGCGGGTTCACGCGCCTGAACAGGAAGAATGCGATGACCTCAGCGACCACGTTCAGCATCACCATGAATAGATGCAGCGCGATCCCTGAGCGGAATAATGCGCCATATGTCAGGAGATTGTGGGCCGTTGCGACCGCATTGCCACTCATTAAGATGCGGCCGCGAACGTACCTGGTTTTCCGGTTACCGGACATTCACGCCTCTCCGTCTGCCCGCGCTAGATTAAGCGTGCGATCGGGCGAGTATTTTCGCTCGCCGCTTGCCTTCGCTGCGGCACGGCGTTATAACTACGTCATGCGTAGTACGCGTGACGTAGTAAATGCT
>JAJXWE010000048.1 GCA_021781775.1 Pseudomonadota bacterium
CCTTCGCGAACCGCTCGTTCCGCCTCCTGTTTATGGGCAGCTCCGTGTCGGCCATCGGGGACCAGTTCACCCTGGTGGCGCTGCCGTGGCTGGTGCTTCTGCTTACGGGCAATCCCGCCCAGCTGGGTCTCGTGCTTGCCGTCATGGCCCTGCCGCGAGCGGTGTTCATGCTGATCGGTGGTGCCGTGGTGGATCGGATGTCGCCGCGGCGCGTGCTGCTCAACGCCAGAGCCGTCAACGCGGTTCTGGTCGGGCTGTTGGCGGTGCTGGTTCTGCTCGGCGCCATCCGCATGTGGATGTTGTATGCGCTGGCAGCGGGGATCGGACTTGCCACCGCCTTTGCTTATCCGGCCGGCAGTTCGTTGGCACCGCAGCTGGTGAGTCCGGCGCAGCTGCACTCGGCAAATTCCAACTTCATGGGCATGCGGCAAATGAGTCTGCTGATCGGACCGGCGCTGGCCGGGTTCGTGATCAAGGCGGGATCGGGAGCCGCCGCCATGCACGACGCGCGGGGTACAGGCATTGCCTTTGCCGTCGATGCGGTGAGCTTTCTATTCTCGGTCGCCTCGTTGGCCATGATCCGGGTGGCGAGCGATCGGCACCCGCCCGCGCCCAAGGGGGGCATCCTCGCCAATCTGCTCGAGGGCGTCCGCACGTTGTGGCGCGACCGACAGATGAGAGCATTGATCGGCTATTTTGCCGCCGGATCCGTGTTGGTCGGTGGTCCGCTGCAGGTTGCCCTGCCCGTGCTCGCCAAGACTCGATTGGCCGAGGGCGCCGCCGCGTTCGGCATACTCATGACCGCCAACGCGAGTGGCATGCTGATCGGTAGCATCACCTCGGGGACGGTAACGCGGCTTACCCGCGGATCTCTGGGGCTCCTGCTGCTCGGCGCCGACACTATCATCGGACTGGCGGTTGCGGCCATGAGCCAGGTCCACGCGTTGGCCGTTGGCGCGGGCATCATGGCCTTGACCGGCCTGTTGGGTGGCACGATACAGATATCCATGATGACATGGTTGCAGCGACGCGTGCCGCTGGCGCTGATGGGCCGGACGATGAGCATCGTGATGTTCACATTTCTAGGCCTGGCGCCGATGGCCGCCGCGTTGGCCGGCGGCCTGCTCCGGGTGCTCTCATTGTCCGAACTGCTCGCTGGAGCGGGCCTGTCGTTGAGCGCGATCGCGCTGTTCTCACTGACGCGGCCCAATATGCGCGCCATCCGACTGGCGCCTGCTGCAGCGCCCGCCGTGGCGCCGGCGGGCGACTGATGGCCTCGTACGGCGCGACCGAGATCATCTGAGCGCGATGCCGGAGTGCCCGATGCGGTCGTCTGCTGCGCGTCGGCAAATGGTGAGCTGTCATCTCCTGGGTTCAAAGGCGTATCTGAACTCGATTCCGATGGACCGCGGCATCTGATAGAAGGAGACGCGCTGGCCTTCGCTGCCGGCGAAGGCGTAGGTCATGGGCCGCGTGTCCGTCAAATTGGTTGACCAGAGGCTCACATCCCAACCCTGAACCGGGTTGCGCACACCGACGCGCGCTCCCATGTCGTGTCCGTGTCCGAACGTCGTCGGATCTCCGAGGTAGGGATGAATGTCGCTGACGTAGCGGTCGTTCACCTGCGTGTACGCGATCAGATCCTGCGTGATCGGGTGCTCGTAGGACACGACATAGCTGCCGGCGAAGTTCGGGGCGTCCGGTAGCATTTGCCCGACCTGGACGGGTGTGAAGAGTGCGAGGCCATTGTCGTTGACCAGCGTCTCGGTCACGCGGGCATCGAGGCGCGTCGCGGCCAGATGAATCAGCAGGCCGCGAATCGGGCGCCAATCGATTTCAGCCTCGATGCCGTCAATCCTGGACTGTGGCAAATTTCCGAGGCCAGCGATCAACGGTTGTGTGCCGACCGGACCCGCCCAAAGCGACAGGCTCGATTGGCGATTGCGGATTACTGAATCGAAGACATCCATGTCCACCTGCAGAGAGTTGTCGAGAAATCGGCTCTTGAAGCCGAGTTCACTCGTCAGGTTCGTTTCCGGTCTGACATATCCCCAGTCGACTTGTACCTGCGCCGGCTGGCCGTAATAGATGCCGGACTTGTAGCCGGTGGCGACGCTGCCGTAAAGCAGCATCTGTGGTCTGAACTGATAGTTGAGGCCGACGCGGTAGGACAGGTTCTGATTTGCTCGTGATTCGTTGAGCGCCGCCAGAATGGTATTCGGCACGATGGGGCCGCTGAAGTTGTGTGCGGCATACGTCAACAGGCCAGTTGGGTCGACCGTGGCGCCGTCGAAAGAGGCGGAGTCGTGCGAGTACCGCAGCCCCGTCACGAGCGTCAGGCGGCTGGACAGATGGGTATCGACGTTCGCATAGACTCCAGCGGATTGCTCTCGTTGCACGAAGTTCTCCGCCGTAATGGCTAGGCCGCCCTGCGTCATGAAGGTGGCGAGGCCGTAAACGAACGTCCAGTCCAGCGCGTCACGATTGTGGTACCAGTTCTGTGAGTAGATTGCGCCCACGATCCAATCCACCGGGCCGCTGGTCTTCGACGTCAGTCGCACCTCCTGGCTCCATTGCCATTGTTGGAAATTCTTGGTCCAGTTGTTGTCGGCGGCGGGATAGCCGTCGTAATTGTCCAGACTGTGATCCGAGAAGTAGTCGTACGCGCTGATTGAGGTCAGCGTAAAAGATTTGAACCGGACGTTCAGCGTCGCCGCGGTACCGCCTCCGATGTCGTCCTTGTGGAGTGGTAGCCCGCCGACTCTCACCAGCGTGCCACCGGGAGGACTGTCCATCAGGCCCGCTGTCGGAAAGGGTTCGCTCGGGATGAGCGTCTCGACGTTCGGGGTAGACGGCGAGGACGGGGTCGAATGATCGTAGACCCAGTGGAAGTTGAGATTGAGGTCGGTGTTGGCGTTGAGCTGCAGATCGAAAATGGCTCGCGCGCCGCCGCGATCCAATTTGCCGTATTTCTTTCCGGTAGTGAGGTCGGTCTGGTAGCCCTCGCCCTGGGTCGTCATTGTGCCTGCGAGCCGTGCCTTGATCCAATCGTTCAGAGGACCGCTCACCGCGCCGGTCGCATCGACGGTGTTCCAGCGGCTGTAGCTCACATCGAGGTAGCCACTCGGCTGCTTAGTAGGCTGGGCAGAGATGATGTTGATCGCACCACCGTCGGTGTTCTTCCCGTACAGCGTGCCCTGCGGGCCCTTGAGGATCTCGATGCGGGCGACGTCGTACATCGCGCCAGTGAGAAAGCCCGGAAAGCTGGCGAACACGCCATCCAGGTAGATCCCGACCCCGCTACTGTTGTTGTTGTTGAAGTCGTCGAGCCCGATGCCCCGCAGAAGAAACAGCGGCGTGCTGTCGGTCTGCGCGTTCATCGTCGAGAGGCTCGGATCGAGCATCGACAGGTTCAGCGGCTGCTGGATGCGCAGGGATTGCACCTCCGAACCGTTCACCGCCGTGAGCGCTATGGCGACGTCTTGGGCGGGCTTCGCCCGCCGTGTCGCGGTCACGACAATTTGGCTGAGCCGGCGGTGCGTGGCGCGCGCGCGCCACGTTCGGCGGTCCCGTTCCTTGGCCGTTGTCGACGAGGTGTGCCTGTGCGTGCCCAGAGCCGTTGCGGGCACCAGCGATGCGACCAGCAGCAGTGCAGCCCAGCGTCGCTCGGCGCGGGGCATAACCCGACTCATTGTTTTCATGGACTCCCCGGCGCTGCGACTCGCGTCCAGGAGTACGCCTTCGCGCGGCGGATCGTTCCATGCGGGGCAGCGCTACTACCAGCGGTAGTAGGTCGGGCGCGGCCGAAATTCGGTCCATTGCCCCGGGTGTGCGACGAAGGGAGATCATCGGCGCGGTATTTGTCTCACGCCCCGGGCGACCGCCGGCTTTCCGGGCGGCGAGCGCCAGGCAGGCGGCCGTCGCCGCACGGACACATGCGCTGTTCCGGAATTGCGCTGGCACGGGTGCGCGTGCCCGATGAACGGCTCGCCACGTCGGTGGCGCAACCCATTGAGCATCTTGGCATTTGGATGGCCCGACGGTGAGGGGCGCGTGCGCCGAGGCGTGCGTTCGACCAGGCGGGTCACGCGCCAGGTCGCGCAAGATTGCGGTGTGGACCTGTATTCGCAGGTTGCGGGTCGGCGGTTCGCCCCAGTGGTCGCCCAAGCGCAAACTGGATACCCTAAGCCGAATGACTTGGGGGGAGGCGGCATCATCGCGGTGACCGCCCACGGAGAGATATCCTGCTGCATCCGATCTGTTGTCAGCACAGTCGTCTTGCGCCGCCTCGCTGGGCGCCCAGAGGCCGTTGTGGGCGGCTCGTGCATGTCGAGCCCTCAAGGGCCGCGTCCGTGAGCGCTGAACAACTCGGGGTCGCGCGCCGACGCTGCCGATGCCGGGGCATTCTCTGGCCCGATCGACGGATCCCGGAGTTACGGCAAAACGTCGAAAGATAATGTCTCCCCATGAGTCCGGTGGTGCTGCCGCCACCTCTGACGTCTCCATTCTCGAACGCACCAGTCTCACAGAGAGTTCACGTATGACTGCAACTGCCAAAGACACACCCGCACCGGCGGGAGCGGCTCCTGTGGCGCACTCCGGCGCACAGGACCACGTTCCCGAACTCAGCCGCTCACTGCGCCCCCGGCATGTGACGATGATCAGCATCGGCGGCATCATCGGTGCGGGGCTGTTCGTCGGCAGCAGCGTCGCCATCGCCGCGACCGGTCCGATGGTGATCCTGACCTACGCGCTCACTGGCCTGCTGTTCCTGATCGTCATGCGGTGTCTCGGCGAGATGGCGGTGGCGCATCCGGAGATCCGATCGTTCACCGAGTTCTCGCGCGCGGGATTTGGCGACTGGGCCGGCTTCACGGTGGGCTGGCTGTACTGGTATTTCTGGGTCATCGTGATTCCCGTGGAGGCCATTGCGGGCGCGGTGATCCTGCAGGGGTGGTTCCCGGAGGTGCCCAAGCTCGTGATCGGTGCAGGCCTGATGGCGGCGATGACGGGCGTGAATCTGATGTCCACGCGCTCGTACGGCGAATTCGAGTTCTGGTTCGCCTCCATCAAGGTGGTTGCCATCGTTGCATTCATCGCAGCATGCGCTGCATTTCTCGGCGGTGCGATGGGTCCGCATCAGGCCGTATGGCAGCTGTGGAGCACTCACGGAGGACTGTTTCCCAAGGGGCCCATGGCGGTCATCACCGCGGTGACCACCGTGTTCTTCTCCATGATGGGCGCGGAGATCGCCACCATCGCGGCCGTGGAGTCTCCCGATCCGGCCCAGGCGGTCGCGCGCATGGTCGCGACTGTCGTCTGGCGCATTCTGCTCTTCTATCTCGGATCCATTGGCTTCATCGTCTGCATCGTGGCCTGGGACAAGGTGCCCCCCGGCGTGTCGCCATTCGTCATCGCGCTCGCATCGATGAATGTGCCCTACGCGGCGCCGATCATGAGCGCGATCATCCTGACGGCGGTACTGTCCTGCCTCAACTCGTCGTTCTACGTTGTTTCCCGCGTTCTGTTCATTCTGGCGGCCCGCGGAGACGCGCCGCGGACGCTGGTGCACCTGAACGCGCGGCACGTGCCCGCCAACTCGGTGCTGATCGGGACCGCCGCCGGGATGCTGGGCATCATCGCTCATGACCTCGCGCCTTCGGCCGTCTTTGCATTTCTGGTGAACGCATCGGGGGCATTGATCGTCGTGATCTACATGATCACCGTACTTGCTCAGATCCGCCTGCGTCGAGCGCGCGAGCGCGCCGGGGTGGGAACGCCGTCGCTAAAAATGTGGTTCTTTCCGTGGGCAAGTTATGCAGCCGTCGTGGCGATGGTCTTGGTGCTCGGCGCCATGGCCTTCGACAAGGACATGCAGAGCGAGTTCTGGGCCAGCGCGGTTTCCATCCTGGTTGCTTTTGCCGCTTACCTGCTCGCCCGCCGCCGCACGGCCGAACGATCGCGATAGCATCGTCGGCAGAGATCCCAACCGGTGTCCGCTGTTGGCTGGTTTCCGAGCCGCTTCGGCTGCACGCGACGCGGCTTGGGACCGGGATTGCTGTGGCGTGGGCGTGCCGATACCATTGTGACGTTCCTTTCATTCCTCTACGGCGACGGACGAGTTCGCGACATGATCGAAGCACTGCGCGGCGCATGGCGCTCGCGAGCTTGGCGGGCAGCCCGATGACGATCGACCCATCCATCGCGCTGGCGTGTCGTCTGCTCGGAACGCTCGTGTTCGCGACGGCGGTCGCCGGAAAGATCACGTATCGCCATGAGCTTGCGGGGGTGGTCGCCAACTATCGTCTGTTGCCCGAGGCACTGGCCGTGCCCGCCGCATGGGGGATCGTTGCGCTGGAGACCCTAGTGGTGCTGTCGTTCGCCGGCGGGCTTTATCTCAAGGTGGGCGCGGTGATCGCGATCGCGCTGCTCAGTCTCTTTGCGCTGGCGATGGGCATCAATCTCGCGCGTGGCCGGTCGGAGATCGACTGCGGTTGCTTCCAGTCCGGTTTGCGCCAGACGTTGAGCGGCGGATTGATCGGGCGTAACCTCGTGCTTTCAGCCGCGCTCTCTTCTCTGTTTGTCGCAACAACGCCGCTCGCGGCGCCGTTGCAGTGGGTGGACGGCGTCGGGGCCGGCATTGCAGCCTACGCGCTGTACCGGGCGTTTGACCAGTTGCTCTCGCTGCGTCGGTCTTCGGCGGAGCTTCGCAAGAGGTTTGCTTGATGCTGCTGGTTTCCCAGGTCATGTTGTGGGTCGCCGTCGTCGCGCTCGCGGTGGCGGTATTGGCATTGGCTCGCCAGGTGGGTGTGCTGCATGAGCGCATCGCCCCGGTCGGGGCGCTGGCTCTCGGACGTGGGCCGCAGACCGGAGAGGCCGCCCCGCAGCTCACCGTGCACGCGCTCGCCGGGAATCCCATCGAGATCGGAGGCGCGCGGCCTGGGGCACAATTGCGCCTGCTCTTTTTCGTCGCGCCGACCTGCCCGATCTGCAAATCGCTGATGCCAACAGTCAAAGCATTCGCGCAGAGTGAACAGCTGGATCTGCTGTTCGTGGGTGACGGGGATCTCGACCAGCAGCGACAGATGGCCGAGCGGCACGACCTCGCACCCGATCGGTTCGTCAATGCACCCGAGGCGGGCCGGGCGTTCCAGGTGGCCAAGCTGCCTTACGCGGTGCTGGTGAATGAGCTCGGCATCATCGCGGCGCAGGGACTGGTTAATTCCCGCGAGCATCTGGAAAGCCTTGTCTCGGCGCATGAGCTCGGCATGCGCTCGGTGCAGGAGTATCTGGCCAAGCGCGCATCTTCCTCGGTCTGAACGCTCCCAGTCCGCGCTCGCAGTGCATTGCCGCGGCCGGACCCTTCTTCTGGCAGCCTTCAATCCGTTAGGCGCCCCGGCTTCGCTCACCCGCGTCATGCCGCTCCCGGCGGCCGATTGACGTCACCCGGTGGGCTGGCCTATCCTCGATTACTACTCGATTTATAAATATCGATAATCAATATGCATGGGGGTCGAGTCAACCCGACTTCGACGGCAAGCTCGTTGTGGATGGCGAGCTGCGCACCGATGGCGACCCTGCCGCCGCTTGCCGCAGACACGCGCGCCGAAATCGTCGTGATCGGCGCCGGATACACCGGTTTGTCGGCCGCGCTGCATGTGGCGTGTGCGGGCCGCGACGTTCTGGTGCTGGAGGCCGGCGAAATCGGTGGCGGCGGCTCGGGCCTCAACGGGGGCCAGGTCATTGCCGGCCTGAAGCACGATCCCGAGGCGCTCGAGCAGCTCTACGGTGAACAGTTCGGTGCGCAGTTTGCCGAGACTTCCGGTTCGGCGCCGGACTTGGTCTTTGAACTCATCCGACAACATGCAATCGACTGCGACGCGGTGCGAACCGGTTGGCTGCAGCTCGCCGTCAGCGAGGGACAGTTGCAGGCCCTGGAGCGCCGTGCCCGGCAATGGCGCAACCGCGGCGCCGACGTCGCCGTGGTTTCCGAGCGAGAAGCGGTCGAACTGACCGGGTCACGGCGCTATTGCGGTGGCTGGATAGACCGACGCGGCGGCACGGTGCAGCCGCTCGCCTATTTGCGCGGCCTGGCACGAGCATGCCTCAGTCACGGAGCGCGCGTGTACGAGCGCAGTGCCGCCATCCGCCTGACACGCCGCGGCG
>JAJXWE010000049.1 GCA_021781775.1 Pseudomonadota bacterium
AATGCAGTGAGATTGGCGTGCACCCGCTCGAGCAGCGTCACCAGTACCGTACGTTCCTCGCTCGAGAGGCCCTGCAGCATCTCGGCCCGCGTCTCGATGATGAGCTGCCAGATCTGCTCGAGCACCGGGACCGCCTCGGCGGTGAGCCAGAGGGTATGGGCCCGACGGTCGGCCGGATCGAACCGTCGCTGCACCCACCCGTCGGCTTCCATCCGATCGAGGATGCGCACCAGCGTCATCGGGTCGACGTCGGCGAGCTCGGCGAGGCGCTTCTGGCTGACGCCTTCGTTGCTTTGAAGATGGATCAGCGCGCGACACTGCGGCAGCGTGAGCGCAAGTCGCTGCGCGCGCTCCTCAAAGCGGCGCGTATAGCGTCGGCTGACGTCCTTGAACAGGAATCCGAGCTGGCGAAAGCGGTCTGAAGCCATAAGTATTTATATAATATCGTAGATTATCGTCTCATATGATATTATATGGCGCAATCCCCCCACCGGCGCGTCGCCGCCGGGATGCGGGTAAAATCATGGCTTCTAATCAGACCCTGTTATTGGAGTCTCAGACGATGGCCACTGGGTGGGCCGGCGACGGCGCCGTGCAGGAACAAATCGATGCAACCGTCACCGACGGCATCCGGCGGGCACAAAGCCGCCTGCCGCAGGGCCCAGGGCGCACCCATTGCGCGGAATGTGGCGAGCCCATCCCCGCGGAGCGACAGCGGGCCATACCCGGCGTGCGGCTGTGCCTTCCCTGCCAAGCCCATGAGGACCACGAGAACGAGGTGTTCAGCGGCTACAATCGCCGTGGCAGCAAGGACAGCCAGCTGCGCTGAGCACCGCGGAGTATCCGCAACCCGAGCTGGGGCGTAATCTGAGCGTCATGAACGGCGCACGGTCGCCACAATCCGGATCGGGGGGCACATGAAGTCGAGTTGGCGCGCGCTGAGTCTGTCGATCTCGGCCGCATGCGTCGTGGCACTGCCCGTCCTGTGCGCCACCGCCCATCCCCGACAACTCACCGCCGGCGACTACGCACGCGCCGAGCAGTTCATGCCCTACGACACCACGCCTCTCGTCGACGACGAGGTGGAATCGGTCCATTGGCTGCCTGGCGATCGGTTCTGGTATCTCGAGCACGACGCGCGGGGGGATCACTACCGCGTCATGGATGCACGTAGCGGGCAGTCTGCCGCAGCATTCAACCGGGCGAAACTCGCCGCTGCACTCGGCAACGCGATCAATACCGTCCTCGACCCCGCCCGGCTCGGCATCACCGCGATCCAGATTTCGCACGGTCACCTTGCGCTGACGCGCGGTAGCAAGCATTTCACCTGCCAGCTCAGCGGCATGGGCCGCTGCGTCCTGGCGCCACAGCCCCGCGGCAGCAGCCGCGAGCCGGGCATTCTCTCGCCGAACGGCAAGCTGCTCGCCTTCATCCGCGGCTGGAATCTATGGGTGCGCACGGTGGCCAGCGGCCGGGAGAGGCAACTGACCTTCGACGGAATCAAGAACTTCGGCTACGCCACCCATAACGCAGGCTGGATCCACGGCGCCCGACCGGTGCTCGACTGGTCGCCAAACTCGCGGGAAATTGCCACATACCAGCAGGACCAGCGCAAGGTCGGCGATATGTACTTGGTAAGCGCCGTCGTCGGGCATCCCCGCCTCGAGAAATGGAAATACCCCCTGCCGGGCGACCGGCACGTCTTCCTGATAGAGCCGGTGGTGATCCATGTCGCCTCACGCACGGTCGTGCGCCTGCATCTGCCGCCCGAGCAGCGTCTCTCGAGCCTGTGCGACGAGCTCAGTTGCGGCAACACGGGCCGCTGGGACGACCTGCAGTGGGCCGGCGACAGTCGCACGCTGGCGCTGGTGAGCACCTCGCGCGATCGGCGCCACGAATGGTTCCGCATCGCCGACGCACGCACCGGAGCGGTCCGCACGGTGTTCGAGGAGAGCGTCAGCACTTACTATCACAGCGGCATCGGCGCGGTCGACTGGCGCTATCTGGCGCACTCCGACCAGGCGTTGTGGTACAGCGAGCGCAACAACTGGGGCAACCTCTACCTCTACAGCCTAGCGACCGGCCGACTCGAGCATCCCGTCACGACGGGCAAGGGCGACGTGACGCAAGTGCTGCATATCGATCGAGCGTCCGGTGAGGTCTGGTTCCGCGCGGTCGGGCGGACCCCCGGCATCAATCCGTACTACGAGCAGCTCTGGAAGGTGAACCTCCAGGGCGGCACACCGACGCTCCTGACACCCCAGGACTGCGACAACGTCGTTACGATGTCGCCGGACGGCAGATACTTCGTCGACAGCTGCTCCACGCCTCGCCGCGCGCCCGTCACGACCTTGCGCGACGCCGATACCGGCCGGATCATAGCCACGGTGGCCCGTGCCCGCCTCAAGCGCCTGCGCGCGATCGGCTGGCGCCCCCCGCAGCAGATCGTCGTCAAGGGGCGCGACGGCCGTACCAACCTATACGGCCTGCTCTTCAAGCCGACCGATTTCGACCCGCACAAACGATACCCGCTCATCGACTACATCTATCCGGGGCCGCAGGTCGGCTCAGTGTCCACGTTTCGCTTCGAGCCGTCACGCTTCGATGACCAATCGCTCGCCGAGCTCGGCTTCATCGTCGTGGCGATCGACGGCATGGGCACGCCGTACCGATCCGCCCGCTTCCATCACCTCTGGTACGGCGACATGGGCGACAACACCCTGCCCGATCAAATCGCTGCGATCCGCGAGCTCGCCCGCAGATATCCATGGATCGATCTCGGCCGCGTCGGTATCTGGGGCCACTCGGGCGGCGGTGATGCCACCGCCGATGCGCTGCTCCGCTATCCGGATTTCTTCAAGGTCGGCTGGGCCGAGAGCGGCAACCAGGACAACCGCGACTACGAGAACGACTGGGGAGAGAAATACCAGGGACTGCTGGTACGCGCGGCCGGTGGCCGGACCAACTACGACAATCAGGCCAACGAGCTGCTCGCTGCGCAGCTGCGCGGCCACCTGATGCTCACCTACGGCACGCTCGACGACAACGTGCCGCCGGAGAACACCGAGATCCTCATCCAGGCGCTGATCAAGGCCAACCGGGACTTCGACATGATCGCCATACCCAACGTACGCCATGATTACGGCTATGCGACGCCTTACGTAACGGTACGGCGCTGGGACTATTTCGTGCGCCACCTCGCGGGCAACATTCCGCCCGCCCACTTCGCGCTGCGACCCTGGCCCTGGGGCTGATCCGGTGCCTCCGCCACGCCGAGCGGACCCAGCCAGCCTCCCTCGCGCCGGTCACGCTGCCGAGCCAGCGTGCTCCGCAGCGGCGCCCGCGAGCAGTTCCTCGAGACTCTGCCCGGTGCTGCGCCGTGCCGCAATCTCCTCGGCACTCCACGCGCGCACGACGCGGCCGGCCAGCATCAGCGCCACGCGGTCGGCATGATGCTCCGCGATGTCAAGGGCATGCGTCGCCAGCAGCACCGCCGCGCGCCGCTCGTCCACCAGTCCCCGCAGATGACGCTTGAGGATCCCCGCACTCGCCGGATCGAGTCCGTTGAAGGCCTCATCCAGCACGATCAGACGCGGCGCGCCGAGGAGCGCAAGCAGCACCGCCAGCTTCTGGCGCGTCCCGAGCGAATACGTGTCGACGAAGCGGTCGAGCTGCGCCGTGAACGAGAGTGCCTCGGCGAGCGCGAGCACCTCGGCGTCGATCGACTGCAGGCCCTTGGCCGCGGCATACACCTGCAGGCACTGCCGCCCGGTGAGCAGACCCGGCACCCGCTCGGGCGCGCAGGCGTAGCCCAGCGCTCGCTTGGCTTGCGCTGGTGCGCCCGCCAGCGAAACCCCTGCCAGTTCGATCTGCCCGCCGCGCGGTCGAAGCAGACCGGCGATGCAGTACAACAGGGTCGATTTGCCGCTCGCATTCGGGCCGAGCAGCGCGCACCACTGCCCGAGAGGCACCTCGAGATCGACCTGGCGCAGCACCTGGTGCCCGCCGTAGCCAGCATCGAGCCCCGTGATGCGCAGCGCCGCGGTGTCTGTCGAAACGGCCGCCTCACTCATCGGCGCCACCGATGAAGCATGGAGGCTGCAATCGAGCGGGTCCGCAGCGCGGCCACCGATACCAACGCGCCGACCAGGGCGACCGCACCCAGCCAAGTGCCCACGACCGCGCCGATCAGCTGCACCGATGTCGCCCCAACCAGGACGGAGGCGACGGCGAGCAGCGCCGCGCTCGCGGCAATCTGGGCGCCGAGCGACCGCCACGCGAGCGCCACCGCGAAGCGCCCGGGCCCCACAGGGGTGGGCGCGAGCCACCAGGACGCGCCGAACGCCGAACGGACCAGCGCGAGCAGGAGATTGACCAGATGCAAAATCAGCACCCAGACGAGCGCCGCAGCGAGCGCTGTGCCGGCGGAGGTACCCATCGGCACGGCGAGCAACAGCAACAGCAGACTACGCGCACGGATCGTCGGCCGATCACGGAAACGGGTTTCAACGCGTGGCCAATGGCCGAGCGGCAGCAGTGATGCCCGCTCCGAGCGCGAGCGCGCCCCGGGGACCGCCGTGTAGCGCGAACGCGGCGGCGCAAGGCGGCTCGCTGGCCCGCCGTGTGCCGCACGCCATGACGCTGCGAACGCCGCGGCCGTCCCGAACAGGACGCCGGCGGCGAGGCACCCGAGCAGCCGCGCGAGCACCCAGCCCGGCAGTCGCGCCGCGATCAACAGCGCGGCACACACCAGCGCCGCAGTCACTGCGGCTGCGAGGACCGCGGCGGCGGAGCGGGCTGCGGTTGAGGCATCGGTGGGTAGCGCCCCAACCCAGTCACGGTGCCGCTCGTTCAGCAGATCCCGATGCCGCCGCAACGCAAGCAGCACGGCCAGCACCAGCGTCACCGCCGACACCAGCCGTGGGGAGTCGGCAGCCCGGAGGAGGCCCTGGCTTACGACCGTGACGCGGCCAAGCAGCCCGAGCGCCAGGATCGCTGCCACGACAGCGGCCGCACCGAGCGGCCAGCGGCGCCAGAGGTTGCACCACTGCAGCCAGGCGACTCGCACCGAGGGTCGTGTATCGAGCCAGGACGGTTCGCGATCGGACACGCGCGTCACTGCTTGATCACATTCGGCGGATAGCGCAGCGCCGCCCCCGGGGAATCCGCCCGCACCACCCTGCGCTCGGCGGCCGTCTGGCGTTTATCGGCGAGGTAGGTCATGGCACCGGAGGTGCGCCGGCAGTCCCCTGATTCGGGTGCTTGCAGTCCGCGTCGTTTGCATGTCGATGCTCCTATGTTGCCAGAGTCGCCGGCGCGCGCCCACGCACCCTGAGGATGATCTCACTCACCCCGGCAAGGCAATGTGTCTGGCTGCTCAGGGCGCTGTGTGCGGGCGACATCGATTATGGCGCTCTCGTTGATACCCACCGGGGCCTGAGCGCACAGCGCATCGAACCAGGCCGCCGCGAGCGTGCCGAAGGGCGTACCCAGACCGAGCTTGCGCGCCAGCGCAAGGGCGTAGCGGATGTCCTTCAGGCGCAGCTGGGGCGTGAAGTTCACCGGATGCGCGTGTTGATTTTCCGCCATGCGGCGCGTATTGCGGATCACCTGCGGACTGGCCGCCTGGCCACTGCCAATCGCCGCGGCCGCCTGCGTCGGATCGAGCCCGGCGCGCTCAGCAAGCGCCATCGCTTCTGCGGCTGATGCAATCTGAACGGCGCCCAGCAGGTTGACCAGCAGCTTGTAGGCCGTCCCGGCGCCCGCCGGCCCGAAATGCACGATCTCCCGGCTCACCGCAGCGAGCAGCGGCCGTGCCGCATCGAGGTCGTCGGGCCGTGCTCCGACCAACAGCGTCAGCTCGCCGCCGGCCGCCTGCTCCGGCAGGCCCGTGACCGGCGCATCGAGATAGCGCAGGCCGGCCTCGCCGGCCCGTGCGCTCAACTCAAGCACCCAGTCATGCGATAGCGTGGAGCATTCGATCGCGAAGGCACCAGCATCGAGCCCGGCGAGTGCGCCGTGCGGCCCCAGCCAGACGGCGCGCGAGGCGAGATCGTCGGCCACCATGACGAGCACGGCGGCGGCGCCCGCGCACGCCTCGCGCGGCGTGGGGCATGGGCGCGCGCCACCCGCCACCAGTGCTGCGGCGCGCGCCGGGGTGCGATTAAAAACCTGCACTGCGTGCCCGCAGGCCTGCAAGCGGCTCGCCATCCCACTGCCCATGCGCCCGAGGCCTATGAATCCCACCACCGCCATACACCCTCCCCGATCAACGCATTGCGGCGCGCGGCGGCCGGCTCGCCGTGCAGCGAATCCCCGCTTGAGCCTCAGTCGCGCTGCCTGAGCGCCTCGAACCGCGCCAGCGCGCGCTTGCGCGCCATGTCGTGTTCCACGATGGGACGCGCATACGTCTCGCCCAGCCTCACGCCCGCCCGCGCGAGCACCTCGGGCGCGGCAGTCCAGGGCGCATGAATGGCCGGCGCCGGCAGCGCGCGAAGCTCGGGCAGCCAGCGGCGCAGATATTCACCTTCGGGATCGAACCGCTCGCTCTGCGCCACGGGATTGAAGATGCGGAAATACGGGGCCGCGTCGACACCGCAGCCACTCACCCATTGCCAGTTGAGCGCGTTGTTGGCCCGGTCCGCATCGAGCAGCGTGTCCCAGAACCATTGCTCGCCGCGCTGCCAGCGTACGAGCAGATCCTTCACCAGGAAGGAGCCGGCGATCATGCGTACCCGGTTGTGCATCCAGCCCGTGTGCCACAGCTGACGCATACCGGCATCGACGATCGGGTAACCGGTGTTCCCGCGGCACCATGCCTGGAATCCGTCTGCATCTTCGCGCCACCCGAACGCCTCGAATTCGGTCCGCAGCGACCGCTGCGGCAGGCTGGGAAAATGGTGCAGCGTGTAGTGCGCGAACTCGCGCCAACCGAGTTCGCGCAGGAAGCCGTTGCCGGTCAGCTCGCTGCGCCCGCCGCTCGGCGAGCGCAGCGCGGCGCGCCACAGCTGTCTCGCCGTGACCTCGCCGAAGCACAGATGCGGCGAGAGACGCGAGGTTCCCTCGAGCGCCGGCACGTCGCGGGCCGTACGATAGTGCGCGAAACGGCTGCCGAGGAACGTGCGGGCGCGGCTGCGCGCGCCCCGTTCCCCCGGAGTCCACTCCGCGGCGAAGCCGGCATCCCAGCCGAGACGGGGCAGCAGGCCCAGGTCCTCGAGCCGCATGCCGTGCGGCACCTGCTCGCTGCCCATCAGCCCGCGGGGCGCCGGCAGTGGCTCGGCGATCTCGAGCGAGCTCAGTCGGTTCCAGAACGGGGTGAAAACGCGGAACGGCCCCCCACCGCCGGTGCGCAGTGCACCGGGCTCGGCGAGCAGCGCACCCGGGAAGCTCTCGAACGTGACGCCGCCGCTGCTCAGGCTCTCCTGCAACGTATCGTCGAGCCCATCGACCACCGGGTCGTAGGTCCGATTGCACAGCACGCGCGAGGCACCGCTCGTCTCGAGCAGCTCGCGCAGCACCTGCGGCACCGCGCCGCGCCGCAAGCACAACTGCACGCCGTTGAGTGGCCCGGTCTCCAGGGCGCGCAGCGACTGATCGAGCGCTGCGAGGCTGTGGTGCAACCACCAGCGAGCCGCGCCGCCGAAGGCACGTCCTCCGCTGGCGTGATCATCGAGGATGAACAACGGGATGACCGGCGCACCGCAGGCGGCTGCCGCCGCGAGTGCGGGGTTGTCTGCGAGACGTAGATCGCTGCGAAACCAGACGATGACCGGTCGCGCGGCCGGGCCAGACGCGCTGCGCTGCTTGGACATGGGGTGAACTTCGCCGCCTCGGCTGCGACCCGGCACCGGCCGGATCCGACGTCCCGCAGTGTGCAATGCCGCCGGCAGCCTGTCGAGCCACGCCCGGCGGATGCTGCGGGCATGCACCGCTGCGTCTCGGGTAGACTTGTCCACCAGCGGAACCTGCGCATCATGACCCAACGCGACTTCAACCCGACGCCACCGCCCCCCGCGCCTCCCGGCGCCACGGCGGCGATGTCCGCGACGCCGGCTCAGGGACTGAGCGCGGTCGAGGCGCAA
>JAJXWE010000050.1 GCA_021781775.1 Pseudomonadota bacterium
CCGCACGTAGTTGGATTCCACGAGCGCGAACACCAGCCCGCGCCAGCCATCGAGGAACCCCAGACGCAGTCCATAGCCGCGCACGAACCGCCAGGCCGGGTTCAACAGCACGCGGCCGAGCCCGCAGCGCTTGCCGCGGGCATACAGCGCCTCCGCCATGAGTTCCGCGTAACGCTGCATGCGCCGCTGATGGTCAGCGAGGCTGCGGTAGGAGTAGTGCTCCAGGTGACCGCTGAGCCGCAGCACCCGGCCCTCGACGCGGGTGTTCTCGTGGATCTCATCGCCCACCCAGCGCCCGCGACGGCGGTCGAACAGGCGTACCAGGCGATCTGGATAGGCGTTGCCGTGACGCAGAAAGCGTCCGAAGTAATCCGTGATGCGCGGCAGCGAGCAGCCGGCAAGCCCGGCAAATTCCCCGGCGCGCAACTGCTCGATCTGCGCACGCAAGGATGCGCTCACCCGCTCGTCCGCATCGAGGCACAGCACCCAGTCATGGCTCGCCGCATCCACCGCGAACTGCTTCTGCGAGCGGTATCCCGGCCAGTCGCGCTCGATCACCCGCGCACCAAGCGCGGCGGCCCGCTCCCGCGTGCCGTCCGTCGAGTGCGAATCGACCACGATGATCTCCTCGCAGAACTCGAGCGAGCGCAGGCACGCCTCGATGCGATCCTGCTCGTTGAACGTGATGATGCAGGCCGACAGGCCGCAGCGCTGCGCCATGCGCACTTCCCGCTCCGGGGGGATTGAGCGAACTTGATGGTGCGCCAGTCTACCGCATACGCGCCGCGCTGAGCACCGCGGGTGTCCGAAACGAAACGGCACCGGCTGCGCAGGCAGCCGGTGCCGGATAAGGAATCCAGACCGGTCCCGGCTGCCCACGCAGCCGGGACCGTGCGCGCACGTCAGTCCAGATTCGCCGTCACACCCACGTAGTAGGCACGGCCCATCACATCGTAGGTCGCCGCATCGGTCAGCAGCGGCGCCCCCGCCACGCGCGGCGGCTGCTTGTCGAACAGGTTGGTGATGCCTCCAGCCACCTTGATCTGCGCGGTTGCCTGCCAGCCGACATTCAGATCGAAGTAGTTGTAGGCCGGGACACCCGGATCGCCGCTGTTCGGCCCATCCATGAGGTCCGCCATGGCGGAGATAAACCGCCAGTGCAGCGCCGCCGAGACCGGTCCGTTGGCGTAACCGAGCATCGTGTTCGCCTTCCACCGCGGATGCGAGATGTCGGAAGCGGTCGTGCCGTCGGCCTGCATCACCGTCTGCGTATCACCGATCGAGCCGGCGAAGTTCACGTTCGGCACGCCGGGCACGCCGCTGATCGCCAGCTTGTCGAGGTAGGACACGTAGCTCTGCAACATGACACGGCCGGCTCGCGGCGAGAGGCCCAGGTCATGCAGCGGGAAGCCCCAGTGTCCCTCGATGTCCACGCCCTCGGTGAGATACGAACCGATGTTCAGCGAGAACTCCTTGGCCAGCACGATTGCGCCCGAGGCCGGGTCGCGGGTGATCTGCTGGCAGTAAAAGTTGCTCGCCGAGTAGCTCGGATTGCTGCCGTTGGCGTTGAAGCAGTTCTGCACGATTGCATTCAACGTCTCGCCGGCGATCGCACCGTTGATCTGGATGTGGTAGTAGTCCACGGATGCACCCAGATCGCGGGCCATCGGCGCCTCGAAGTGCGGCGTCAGCACGAACCCAAAGGAGTACGTGTTGGCGACCTCAGGCTTCAGGTTCGGATTGCCGCGAATGATTCCGTTCGCCGACTGCAAGCCGTAATTGAACGACGTGGAGCCCGCTGCGGGCGACTGCGCCGTACACAGCGCCTGCACCTGCGCCGCGTTCGGACCGGTGCGGTAGCTGCTGTTGTAGTTGCAGGGATCGACGTTCAGAGCATCCTGCGCCTGCACGGTCGGATTATAGAGATCCTGCAGACTCGGGGCGCGGATCGCGCGCTCGAAGCCACCGCGGAACATCACGGCATTGTTCACCTGCCAGCGCAGATCCGCCTTCCAGGTGTTGACGCCGCCGAACAGGTCATACTGCGAATGACGCCCGCCGACGTCCACCGACAATTCCTTTGCGAACGGCATGTTCTTGATCAGCGGCGCGCGCAACTCGACGTACACCTCACGCACGTTCTGCGTGCCAGCCGCCGAGCTGATCAGGTCGTAGGACGGGGAAATGATGTCCGTCACGCCGAAGCTCGAGGGCAGCACGTTGAACGCCGGATTCAGCGAGGGACTGGCCTGATAGACGAAGCTCTCGCCGCGATAGTCGGCGCCGAGGGCGAACTTCAGGTGACCCTCCGGCAGCTTCCACAGATTCCCGGAGAGGGTTCCCTGGAAGTACTTCTGGGTGATCAGGTTGGTGTTCTTCGCCGTACCGCTGGCGTATTGCCGGCAGCCCGCGCTCATCGGCTGGCCGCCGAGCGGATTCCAGGCATAGCCCACGCAGTTGTTGCCGTTGGCTCCCTGGTAATTGGCCGTCCCGTAGAGAATGGTCTCGAGCGCCGGCAGATTGATGTTGTTCTGCTCGTCGTTCTCCAGGTACGTCTGACCGTAGGATCCGAACACGTTCCAGGTGAGAGACGTGGCGCCGATCGCGCCCCGCAACCCGGCGGTGAGCTGGTAGTCGTTGTACAGGAAGGTCTCGATGCGCGGCCCCATGCTGGTCAGCCAGTCTTCCATATGGATCGCGTTGCCCGAGCCGACGTTGGCGCCCACCGGCACTCCGGCGGCGGTGAGAATCGAATTCAGCGCCGAATTGCCGTAGACGTACGGATTGTTCGTCGGGACATAGAGGAACTTTCCGGGCCCGAGGTAGGAGGCTGCATTGACGTCGCCGGACGTCGAGTGCATGAAGTTGATCTGCCCGTATGCCTGGATGTTGTCATTGATGTTGTACGTCACGTGCGAGAACATGTTGTAACGCTGCAGCGGCGTCTGCACGTAGAAATACGGCCCCAGGTACGACTTGATCGTGGTGCAGTCCGGTGTGACGGACAGACCGGGGTCCTTGCCCAACGGGCCCTGGTAATTCTGCACGCAGCTGCCGGGATCGCGGGTCGTGAACAGCGAGCCGTTGCTGTTGATGCCGATGTAGCCGGGGTAGTTGCCCGAGCTGTCGCCCGCCACCGGGCTGGTTCCCGGATACTGAGAGAGGATCCCATTGACCGCGGACAGCGGGATGTTCGCGCCGAGTTCCCCGGCACTGAAGATCGCCTCAGGACCGCGCGGCACGCCACGATTAAAGTTGACGTTGTTCGAGAAGAACGGGCTGTCGTTGCCGGTGATCGCTCCGCGCTCGTTGTACTCCAGGTCGATGACCGCGTTGCCCTTGTGGTGATCGAAGTTCCCGCCCATCAGCACGCTCAGGCTGTCTTCCGGCCCGTAGCCGCTGGTGGTCGCCCCGTGCTGGTAGGAGAGTTGGATGCCGTGGAAGTGCTGGCGCAGGCGGAAGTTGACCACGCCGGCCATGGCGTCCGAACCGTAGACCGCGGAAGCGCCACCGGTGATCACATCGACGCTCTTGATGAGCGCCATCGGGATCACGTTCAGGTCGACCGAACCGTTCGGGTTGGTCGGTACCAGGCGCTGCCCGTCGAGAAGCACGAGAGTGCGTTGCGGCCCGAGTCCACGCAGGTCGGTGTAGGACTGGCCGCCCTGGAACCCGGTCGCGCCCTGCACGTCGCCGACCTCGGCCTGGCCCTGGGCAGCCGCGAACTGCGGCATCTGACCAAGCGCCGAGTCAAGCGACACCTGACCGGTGGAGGCAATCTGCGCCGCCCCGACCGTGACCAGCGGGCTCGAGGAGGTATCGCTACGGCTGGCGATGAGGCTGCCGGTCACGACGACCTCGGTGAGGTTGCTCTGCGGCGCGCCAGCGGCGGGCGGCTGCGGAACGGACTGGCTCGCTGCATCAGCGGACGGCGGATCGGCGGCCGGCGGATCGGCGGCCGGCGGGTCAGCGGCCGGCGGATCGCCGGCAGCCGCAGCGGCTGATTCGGCCGGAGGATCGCTCGCGAGTGCGGCGGTGCGCGCACCGCGCTTGAGGATCATCAGCGCGCCCGAGGGCGAGCGCTTGACCGTCAGCGCCGTGCCCTGCAGCAGGTGGCTCAGCGCATCCTGGGCCGTGTAATCCCCGACCAGGGAAGCGGCGTGCGAGCCGGCGACGACCGACTGAGTGAAGATCACGTCCTTGCCGCAGATCTGTGCGTACGTCTGCAGCGCCTCGGACAGCGGCTGGTGGTTGATTTCGAAGTGAAACAGCCGGCCGTGAGCGGCAGCGGCCGTGGCCATCAGGCCGGCCACCGTCGCGAACACGGCCCGTGCGAGCGGTGTGCGGCGTGCGCCGGCGTGCTGCACGCCAGGCGATGAATCGGACTTGAGCATGAGTGTCCCCCCGAAAGTGATTGCGCATCGCGAATCGGCCTGTGGTTTCAGGCCGTCAGGAGAGATAGACGCCGCGACGCGGGGAATCCTCCAGTTCGCCGTCGTCTTGGCAAAAAAACAACACCCGGTCATGCCGGGCGCGGTGATGCTAGCGCTGTGCGAGCGGCGCAGGACCCGCAGGCAGAGGTCGATAGGTGAGCACGACGCGCCCGTCGCCGAGCTCACGGGCCTGCACGGGCAGGTAATTAACGATGGTGCTGACGAATCCGCCCGCATCGCCCTCCTGGTAGACCCCGCTGATGCGCATCTGCGCGGTATGCGCATCGCCGGCGACGATCGGCTCGGGGATGTATCGATCGATGCGCGTGAGCACCTTGGCCAGCGTCTCGTTCCTGAAGACCAGCTGGCCGCGCTGCCAGGCCGTCACCCGCCGCACGTTCACGCGGCTGACGCGCGGCGGGGCATGCCCGGCGAGCACCAGCTGCTCACCCGGATCGAGCGCGATGCGCTGCCAGTCGGGCGGAATGCCGGTCACTGCCACGTCGACCAGCCGAGGACTGACGCCGGGCACGCCGACCGGGACGAACGGTCGCACAGAGGCGCCGGCCGGCAGGATCACCACATGCCCTTTGAGCAGCGTGACCTGCAGCTCCGACCCGATGAGATTGACGTCGAAGGCCGTCCCGGTGGCGACGACCTTGCGGCCATCGGCCGTGACGGTGAAGGGACGCAGCGGATTGTGCGCGACGTCGAAGCGGGCCTGACCCCGGATGAGCGCGAGCTGGCGCGCAGCGGCGGTGTAGCGCACGGTCACTTCGCTGCTTGCATCGAGCATCACGCGCGAACCATCCGCGAGGCGCACCGAGCGCTGCTCGCCCGGACCGGTCCGGTAGACCTGCGGGCGCAGCTGCCACCACAGCGCCCCGGCGGCAAAGGCGAGTACGACGACCGCGGCGACCGCCAGACGCACCGGCGGCCGGCGCAGCTTCGCGCGCAGCCAGTTGCTGCGCATCGCACTGTGGGCATGCACCAGCGCCGCGCGGCGCAGGCGCACGATGCCCGGGGAGGTCGCCTGCTCTCCAAGGAGCATCCACGGGTCCTGCACCGCCCGCCAGGCCCGCTCGTTGTCCGGGTGCTCATCCAGCCACGCCCCGAAGTCTGCTCGGTACAGGTCCGGTGACTCAGTCAGCCGGACCCGCCAGGCGGCTGCCTGCTCGAGACTGCGCACGGCAATGGGGGCGCCTGACGTGTTCACTGGCTACCACACCGTGCCGCAAGGTGGAGCATCGCGCGCATGACGTGCTTCTCCACGGTGCTTTGCGCAATGCCGTAGAGGACGGCGATGTCCTTCTGCTTCATGTTTTCGAGCCGGAATAGGATGAACACGTTGCGGGTCAGTTCATTCAGTTCACCCAGTGCATGCAAGACCTGCGCCAGACTGGCCTCCCCCAGCATGACCCGCTCGGGCGAGCGCTCGTCGATGAGCCCCTCGGGCGTATTCTCATCCCCCTCCTCCACGGCCGCACTCATCACGCTCGCACGGCGCGCGGCGCTGCGGCGCAGGTCCTTCAGCAGATTGGCCGCAACCTTGAAGACGTAGCTCTCGGGGCGCTGAATCGCCTCGGCCTCCCCGGCGCGAATCACCCGCAGCAGCACCTCCTGGGTCAGGTCCTCGGCATTGTCCCGGTCCCGCACGCGGCGCATGAAGTAGCTGCGCAGCGGCGCGGAAAAGCGCCGCGCCAGCTCGTTGCCGGCGATGAGTTCGACTTTCTCGGGGGGCAGACTCATGGGGGTGATTGTGACGTGGATGGCCGCCTGCGACGCATTACGCTAGCACAGCGGTCCGGTTCACCCCAGCCGCGCGAAGGCCAGGAGCGCCAGCGTCACGACGATTGCCCCGCCGATGCGGATGGCGATCTGGGCGAAGGGCATCAGTTCCATGCGCTCGGCGGCCGTGAGGATCGCCACTCCGCCGGTGCCGCCCTGCCCCGCATGGGTGGCATTCACGATAGCCGCCTCGATCGGATAGAGGTTGACCTTGCGGCCGACCCAAAAGCCCACCCCCACCAGCGTCACCACCGTGGCGGCAATCGTAATCAAATTGGCGGGATCGAATGCCGACAGCAGGCTCCTCCAGGGTGTCCAGGCCACCCCGACCATGAACAGCAGCGGATAGGTCCCCACCTTGGCGAACATCTGGAAAATCGCATCGGCGCCGAGCTCGAGCCGGCGGGTCACCGCCCAGCCGAGCTTCATGGCCACGGCCAGCACCAGCATCACCACCGGCGCCGGAAGCTTCCAGGCCTGATAGGCCAGCTCGCCGACCAGATACAGCGTGACGGCCGTGAAGCCACCCGTGGCGATGGTCAGCACGTCCAGGTGCGGCGGCGGCACGTCCTTGCGCAGGAACGTATCGTCCTCGGCCCCCGGCTGCAGCCGTCCGCCGCCGCTCAGGGACGGGCGGCGCTTGCCGAGCAGGTTCAATCCGCCGGCGAGCAGGATCGCAAAGAAACTCCCGATCATCACCGCCGGGAGGATCAGCGCAAACTGGCTGCCGAAATTCTGGTGAATCACCCCGGCGTAGCCGAGCGACAGCGGCACAGCGCCATCGCCGACCCCACCGGCCATCACCGGTAGTACGACGTAGAAGATCGTGTGGTGCAGACCCAGGCCCAGCGCAATACCGACTGCGGTCCCGACGATCACCGCCGCGACGGTGCCGGCGGCGAGCGGCGCGAAGATCTTGAGGAATCCACGGATCAGCACGGTGCGGTCCATGCCGAAGACGCTGCCTACAATCACCGCGGCGATGTAGAGAAAGAGGTAATCCGATCCCTTGGTGAAGGCGCTCACGGCGCTCACCAGACTTTCGGGCAGCAGGTGGTAGTAGACGAGCGCCGAGGGCAGGAACGTCGCAACGATCACTGCTCCGCCCACCATGCGCAGTCCCGGTATCGCTTGACCGATCGCCGCACACAGGAACGACAGGAGCAGCGTCACGCCGATCATCATCGGCAGTCCCGTGCCGACCTTGCCGTGCGAGACGAAGTACACCAGCGCCGCCGCGAGCAGCACCCCCACTGGCACCGGCACCACGCCGATTCGCCAGTCCATCATCCGCTGGACCACCCGGGCCCAAGGTGGCGGGCTGTCGTTCATATTGTAGACCTCCTGCATGAGTGCGCGTCGGCCACCCCCCCGGGCGACCCTGCGGGCCGATTCTAGCGCCCTACTTGAGCACAGACGCCGGGCGAGCCGAAATCCTCCTGTCTCGCCCCCCCGGAAACCCTCAGCGCTGCGCCACGGCGAACAGGCGGTCGGCGACGAAGGGGTTGGTGCGCCGCTCGGCCCCGAAGGTGGACATCGGTCCGTGTCCCGGCACGAACCGCACGTCATCGCCGAGCGGAAAGAGCCGCTCGCGGATCGAGCGGATGAGCGCGGCATGCTCCCCGAGGGGGAAGTCCGTGCGGCCGATGGACCCGGCGAACAGCACGTCACCGACCCACGCACAGCGCAGACCGCGATGGAAGAAGACCACGTGACCGGGCGTGTGGC
>JAJXWE010000051.1 GCA_021781775.1 Pseudomonadota bacterium
CACGCGCAGGAAGTGGCTGGTGCCGATCAGGATGCGGGTGATGAGCGGCAGCTGCGCCTTGCTCGCCTCGAACACCGAGACCACCTTGGGCACGACGTAGACCATCAACGCCGTCACGATGAGGAACGACATCACCGACAGCACGATCGGGTAGAGCATCGCGGCCAGGATCTTCTGGCGGATCTCCTCGCGCCGCTCGGTGTAATCGGCGAGCCGCTCGAGCACGGTGTCCAGATGTCCGGCCTGCTCGCCGGCGGCCACCGTGGCGCGGTAGATCTCCGGGAACACCCGCGGAAACTCCGCAAGCCCGTCGGCGAGGGTGTGGCCTTCCATGACGCGCGCGCGCACCCCGAGCAGGATGCTCTGCACGCGGGGCTTCTCGGTCTGCTGCGAGACGGCGAGCAGCGACTCCTCCAGCGGCAGCGCGGCACGCACCAGCGTGGCGAGCTGGCGGGTGAGCAGCGTCACATCCGCCGCCGACACGCGCCGCAGCGTCCCGAAGGCGCGCTGGCGGCCGGCCTCGCGCGCGGCGACCTCGCTCACCGATACGGGCAGCAGCTGGCGCTCGCGCAGCAGCTGGCGGACGTGCCGCGGCGTGTCGCCCTCCAGGATGCCCTTGCGCTCCTTGCCGCTGGCATCGAGCGCCGTGTACTCGAAGGCGCCCACCCTAATCCTCCCGCGTCACCCGCAGCACTTCCTCGAGTGTGGTCTCCCCGCGCAGCACGCGCATGCGGCCGTGATCGCGGATCGACGGCGTGGTGCGGCGCGCGTGGCGCTCGAACTGCTGTTCGCTCGCCCCGTCGTGGATCATGGTGCGCAGCGCCTCATCGACCACGATGAGTTCGTAGATGCCCGAGCGGCCGCGGTAGCCGCCCATCGGGTCATCGCCCGGGCGGTACAGCGTCGGGGCCGGTCCGCCGGGCGGCAGGCTGAGCAGCCGCCGCTCGGCCTCCCCGGCGCTGAAGGGGCGCTTGGTCTCGGGGTTCAGCACCCGCACCAGGCGCTGGGCGAGCACGCCGATCAGGCTCGAGGAGAGCAGGAACGGCTCGATGCCCATGTCGCGCAGGCGGGTCACGGCGCCGGCGGCGGTATTGGTGTGCAGCGTGGAGAGCACCAGGTGGCCGGTGAGGCTCGCCTGCACGGCGATCTGCGCGGTCTCGAGGTCACGGATCTCCCCGATCATGACCACGTCGGGGTCCTGGCGCAGGATGGCGCGCAGGCCGCGCGCAAAGGTCATCTCCACCTTGGTGTTGACCTGGGTCTGGCCGATGCCGTCGATGTAGTACTCGATCGGGTCCTCGACCGTCATGATGTTGCGGGTGTTGTCGTTGAGCCGCTCGAGCGCGGCGTACAGCGTCGTGGTCTTGCCCGAGCCGGTCGGGCCCGTCACCAGCAGGATGCCGTGCGGCTTGTGGATCAGATCGTCGATGAGCCGCTCGGTGCCCGGGTCCATGCCCAGGGCGGTGAGCTCGAGCCGGCCGGCCTGCTTGTCGAGCATGCGCAGCACCACGCGCTCGCCGTACCCGGCCGGGATGGTCGAGACGCGCACGTCCACCGCCCGACCGGCGACCCGCAGACTGATCCGCCCGTCCTGCGGCAGGCGCCTCTCGGCGATGTCGAGCTTGGACATGACCTTGATGCGCGAGACCACCAGCGGGGCCACGGCGCGCTTGGACTGCAGCACCTCGCGCAGCAGCCCATCGACGCGAAAGCGCACCACCAGGCGGTTCTCGAACGGCTCGATGTGGATGTCCGAGGCGTTTTCCTTCACCGCCTGCGTGAGCACGGCGTTGATCAGGCGGATGATCGGGGCGTCATCGTCGCTGTCCAGAAGGTCGGCCTGCTCGGGCAGCTCCTGGGCGAGGTGGGCGAGGTCTTCGGTCTCGTTGAGTCCCTCGACCGCCTGCATCGCGTCCGAGCCGGCCTCGTAGACCTGCTGCAGCAGCCGATCGAACTCCTCGGCCGGAACGCGCGCGAGGTGGATGGGGCGGCCGAGCACCCGGCGCGCCTCGGCGAGGCCGAGCGGCGAGCATGTCTCGCGGCAGACGCACTCCGCGCCGTCCTCGTGCATCGCCCTGACCAACACCCCGTGGCGCTTGGCGAAGGCGAACGGCAGGCGCGGCTCGCCGGCGGCGAGGCGCATGGGGGGCTCGAGCGGGCGCGGCTCGTTCACGGGTGCGGCGGACTCTGGCCCGCTGCGGCGGCGCCCGGGGGCGGCGCGCTGCCCGGACTCTGCGTCGCCGCGCCCGGCAGGGCCGGCAGCGTCGGGCGTGGCTCGCCGCGCAGCAGTGGCGGGAACTGGCCGGCGGGCAGGGCTCCTTCCTGTTGGAGCATGTAGCGGTAGCTTGCGCTGCTCTGGGCGGCCGCATCGTTCTGGTCGCGCAGGATGCTGGGCTTGATGAAGATCATCAGGTTGCTGCGCGAAGCGGTGTCATTGCGCGCCTTGAACAGCCAGCCGAGCACCGGGATGCCGCCGAGGTAGGGAATGCTGTTGTGGTTGCGGTCCTGGGAGTTCTCGATCAGTCCGCCGAGCACCACGATGCCCTTGTTCTGGATCAGCACGTTGGTGGTGATGCTGCGCTTCTGGGTGGTCGGGTCGATGGAGGACACCGAGGTGGGCAGCACGCTCGAGCTTTCCACGGAGATCTTCAGCATCACCGATTGGCCCGTGGCGGAGATGGTCGGGGTGACCTTGAGAATGGTGCCGACCTCCTCGCGCTGCACGGTCTGGAAGGGCGTCACCGTGCCGCTGGTGACCGTCGAGGCGTTGGTGTACTGGCCGGTGACGAAGGGCACCTCGTCGACCGATTTCAACACCGCCTGCTGGTTGTCCATGGTGACCGCGGACGGGGTGGCCACGATGTTGGTGGCCTGGTTGCCGCGCAGCGCGCGCAGCATCGCGGCGAAGGAAATGCCGCCCGCCGACACCGTGCCGATGCCGAGCGTGGTGCCCTCGAGCAGCGAGGTGGTGAGGCTGGAGGGGTTCTTCGCCGCGTCCACCAGGTCGACGATGCTGGTGCCCCCGACCGGCTCGACGAATCCGCCGAGCGGCAGCTTGTCGACCTGGGAGTAGGCGGCCCAGTTCACCCCGAGGTCATCGGTCTTGTTGACGTCCACCTCGGCGATGATCGCCTGCACCAGCACCTGCGGGCGGCGGATGTCGAGCTGCGCGACGATGTGCAGGATGGTGCGCATGGTCTTCGGCGGGGCGGTGATCACCAGCGCGTTGTTCTGGTCGTCGGCCCAGACCAGCGCGTTCTTCTCGGCCGCCGCCTGGGCGGTGCCCTTGACGTTGGCGTTCGAGGCGATCTGCGCGAGCTCCTGCATCTGCTCCTTGAGCTTCGGGGCGAGTTTCTTGGCGCTGGCGTAATGCAGATACACCACGCGCGTGTCCCCGCCCGAGGCCGACGGGGTGTCGAGCTGCGCGACCAGCGCGCGGATGCGCAGCCGCTCGGCCGGGTCGCCGCTGATCAGCACGCTGTTGGTGCGTGCGTCGGCCACGACCTTGAACGTGCGTCCCATCTGGGCGGCCGCCTGGCCCTGGTAGAGCTGGTCGATCACCTGCACCACCTGCGTGGCCGAGGCGTTCTGCAGCGGCATCACGTCCACATCCTGGTTGCCGACGCGGTCGATGCGCTCGACGATGTGCATGATGCGGTAAACGTTGCTCGCCCGGTCCGAGATGATGAGGATGTTCGAGGGCGAGTAGGCCGCCAGATGGCCCCATTCGGGCACCAGCGGCCGCAGGATCGGCACCAGCTCCGCGGCGCTGACGTTCTTCACCGGGATCACCTGCGTGACGAGCTCATCGGAGGTGGAGCTGACCTTATTGGGTAGCAGGATCGAGGGCATCTGACGCTCTTTGGCGTCCGGGACGATCTGCACCACGTCGTGCCCGGAGGGTACGGCGATGTAACCGTACACCTGCAGGATGGAGAGGAATGCCTGGTAGAAGGCCGCCGGGGTGAGCGGCGTCGAGGAGTACATCGTGACCTGGGCGTTGACCCGGGGGTCGAGGATGAAGTTCTTGCCGGTCGCCGCGCTGACCGCCTGGATGATCTGGCGGATGCTGGCGTTCTTGAAGTTCGGCGTGATGCTCGGTGCCCCCGACGGTGCCGCCCGGCCGGCGAGCGGCACCAGGATGAGCAGGCAGAGCACGAGGCTGCGGAAGACTTTCACGACGGGCTTCCTCATCGGGGCGGCGATGGTGCGCGGCGCAGCAGGGCGCCGAACGGCTGGGTGGGCGGGGCGCCGGGGGCGGCCGGGGCCGCGGCCTGGGGGGTGAGACTCTGGGCGGCCTGCTCGACCTGGGCGAGATTCAAGGTCAGCACGCGCTGCTGGCCGGCGCGCAGCACCGTCACCGTCGCCTCGCTCGAGTCACCGAGGGTGGCGAGGATCTGCTGATCCTGGGCCGGATCGTTCAGCGGTGTGCCGTTGATGTCGAGCACCAGATCGCCAGGCTGCAGTCCGAGGCGCGCGAACGCGACCGGGTTGCTGCCGGGGTAGACGCGATAGCCGAGTTGGTGACCGCCGGAGAACACCGGCTCGGGCCGCAGCAGCTCGGCCAGAATCTGCGGGCGGCGGGCGACCAGCGAGCGCATGCGGGCCGCGAACTGCGGCGCCTGGGTTTGCTCGGGCGTGAGCGCTGCCGTGTTCGGCGGTGCGGCAATCTCGGTTTCCTGCTGCGGCAGCGGCAGCGACTGCAGCACGCCGTTCTGGCGCAGCAGCACCTTCCGCGCCAGCACCGCGGCCAGCGTCGCCCCGCCGGGCACCCGGTCGCCGACGGCGTACACCCGCACGGCCTGCGGGCTCGGGCCGAGGATCGCCAACCCCGCCGATGGATCGCTTCCGGCAATCACCCCGGTCAGCACGAGCGGCAGGCTGGTCTGCGGGGCATCCTCCGCGAGCGAGCCGGCCGAGTGCGGCGCCACGCCGAACAGGTGGCTCGAGAGCAGCGCCGTCAGGTCGACACCCCGCGCGTGGGCCTGCCAGTGCGGCACGGCTGGCGGCGGCGCGCCGCCGGCCAGATCCGTCACCAGCAGCGCGACCTGCACGGCGAGGGCGAGGGCGAGCACACCGACGAGCAGCCCAGGACCACGGGTCGCGATCAGGGTGCGCCAGTGATCGTTGGGGCGAAATCCCTCGAGCCAGGAGGCGGTGCTCATCGGTGCTTCAGCATGCGTGGTGACAGGTAGACCGTGCAACGCCCTTGTCGTGCGGCTGGGGCATCCAGCGCATCATACGGGGCTGTCGGTTCCGCTCACAAGCGCTTGTTTCTCTTTGCTCCCTCGGCTGTGCGCCCGGGTGTGCCGGCGGCCGCGGGCAACGCCCTTGTGTTACGCCGCCGCGCCCCCTATAAAGAGATCATGCCCGATCCCCATCCGACCCGTCCCGACTCCGGGCTCCTCGTCGAAGAGGCGCGTCCCGAGGTCAAGCCGCCGCCGCTGTTCCGGGTCGTTCTGCTCAACGATGACTACACGCCGATGGAGTTCGTGGTCGATGTGCTGGAGAAGTTCTTCCGCCTCGACCGGCCGAGCGCGACGCGTATCATGCTGGAGGTGCATACCCAGGGTAAGGGCGTATGCGGCGTGTTTACTTTCGAGATCGCGGAGACCAAGGTCGCCCAGGTGACCACCTACGCGCGGGATCACCAGCATCCGCTGATGTGCACGCTGGAAGAGGCGTGAGCGACAAGAGGCTCGAGTAAAGTGCTGTCGAACGAGCTTGAATACTGTCTGAACGATGCGTTCCACCAGGCGCGCGAGGCGCGTCATGAGTACCTCACCGTCGAGCATCTGCTGTTGGCGATCCTCGACACCCCGAGGGTGCGCGAGGTGCTGCGCGCCTGCGGGGCCGATCTCAGCCAGCTGCGCCAGGAGCTGAAGGAGCACATCGAGCAGGCGTCCCCCCGGGTAGCCGAGGCGGGCGAGCACGAGGTGCAACCCACGCTCGGCTTCCAACGGGTGCTGCAGCGCGCGGTGTTCCACGTGCAGTCGAGCGGTCGCAAGGAGGTCGGCGTCGCCAACGTGCTGGTGGCGATCTTCAGCGAGAAGCAGAGCCATGCGGTGTTCCTGCTGAATCGCCAGCACGTCACGCGGCTCGATGTCGTCAACTACATCTCCCACGGGCTCTCGAAGCTCGCCGAGGAGAAGGCGAGCGAGGAGCCGGTGGCCGAGGAGCGCGATGCGGAGGGCGGCAGCGCGCTCGAGAAGTACACCACCAACCTCAATCGCCTGGCGCAGGAGGGGCGCATCGATCCGCTCATCGGGCGCAAGCTCGAGGTCGAGCGCACCATCGAGATCCTCTGCCGCCGGCGCAAGAACAATCCGCTCTACGTCGGGGAGGCCGGCGTCGGCAAGACCGCCATCGCCGAGGGGCTCGCCCGCCTGATCGTCGAGGGGAAGGTGCCCGAGGTGCTCACCGACTGCACGATCTTCGCGCTCGACATGGGCGCGCTGATCGCCGGGACGAAATACCGCGGCGATTTCGAGAAACGTCTCAAGGGCGTCATCGGTGAGCTCAAGAAGCAACCCGGGGCGATCCTGTTCATCGACGAGATTCACACGGTGATCGGCGCCGGTGCCGCCTCCGGCGGGGTGATGGATGCCTCGAACCTGATCAAGCCGGTGCTAACCAACGGGGAAATCCGCTGCATCGGCTCGACGACCTATCAGGAGTACCGCGGGATCTTCGAGAAGGATCACGCGCTTGCGCGGCGCTTCCAGAAGATCGACGTCGCCGAGCCTTCGGTGGCCGAGACTGTGGAGATCCTGCTCGGCCTGAAGGGGCGCTTCGAGGAGCATCACGGCATCGCCTATACGCCCGAGGCCCTCAAGGCGGCCGCCGAGCTGGCCGCGCGGCACATCAACGAGCGGCATCTGCCCGACAAGGCCATCGACGTGGTCGATGAGGCCGGGGCGCGCCAGCGCCTGCGCCCGCTCGGGGAGCGTCCGGCGGCGATCGAGGTGAGCCACATCGAGGATGTGGTGGCGCGCATGGCGCGCATTCCGTCGAAGAGCGTCTCGACCTCGGACCGCGAGGTGCTGCGCAGCCTCGAGCGCAATCTGAAACTGGTGATCTTCGGCCAGGACCGCGCGATCGAGGCGCTCGCCGCGGCGATCAAGATGGCGCGCTCGGGACTCGGCGATCAACGCAAGCCGGTCGGCAGCTTCCTGTTCGCCGGTCCCACCGGCGTCGGCAAGACCGAGGTCACCCGGCAGCTGGCGCTCTCCCTCGGCGTGGAGTTTCTGCGCTTCGACATGTCGGAGTACATGGAGCGTCATACCGTGTCGCGCCTGATCGGCGCGCCGCCCGGCTACGTCGGCTTCGATCAGGGCGGGCTGCTCACCGAGGCGATCGCCAAGCACCCGCACTGCGTGCTGCTGCTCGATGAGATCGAGAAGGCGCACCCGGACGTGTTCAACCTGCTGCTGCAGGTGATGGATCACGGCACGCTCACCGACAACAACGGACGCAAGGCCGATTTCCGCCACGTCATCATCGTCATGACCACCAATGCCGGGGCGCAGGAGATGGCCCGGCCGGCGATCGGCTTTACCCAGCAGGACAACGCCAGCGACGGCATGGAGGCGATCCGCCGGCTGTTCACGCCGGAGTTCCGCAACCGCCTCGATGCGGTCATCCAGTTCTCGAGCCTCGATGAGACGACCATCGAGCGGGTGGTCGACAAGCTGGTGCTCGAAGTCGAAATGCAGCTCGAGCAGAGGGGCGTGACGCTGTCGCTCGACGATGCGGCCCGCCGCTGGATCGCCGCCAAGGGCTATGACCCGAAGATGGGCGCCCGGCCGATGGCCCGCACGATCCAGGAGTTCATCAAGCGTCCGCTCGCCGAGGAGTTGCTCTTCGGGCGTCTGGTGGGCGGCGGGCAGGTTCGGGTGTCGGTGGCCTCGGATGGGACCAGCCTG
>JAJXWE010000052.1 GCA_021781775.1 Pseudomonadota bacterium
CGCTGCGGATGCGCCGCACCCGCTCGATGGCACGGGCATCGCCGATGTGCCAGCCGAGCGCATAGCATGAGTCGGTGGGATAGGCGACGATACCGCCATCGCGCACGATCTCGGCGGCGATGCGGATGAGGCGGGCCTGGGGCGTGACGGGGTGCAGCTCGAGATATTGGCTCATGCGCGCCTTTCCGAGGCCGCCTCCGCCTTCTGTGGATAGTGCGTTATGATACGCAACCTTGACCGCAACCTGCGACCGCGCGAGCGGATGAGTTCCGTTACACCCCAAGCCACGACCAGCGCCACGGCGGACCGGATCCGCGCCATGCTCGAGAGCGCATTCTCGCCGCTGTCGATCGCGGTGCTCGATGACAGCGCCCGACACGCCGGCCATGCGGGAGCCCGCTCCGGAGGCCATTTCCGGGTCACGCTCGTCGCGCACTCGTTCGCGGGACGACCGCCACTCGAGCGCCACCGCATGGTCTATGAGGCGCTCGCGCCGCTGATGGGTCATGGGATCCACGCGTTGAACATCCGCGCCACCGCCCCACACGGAGCGGAGCGACCCGCCTCCTGACCCGGCCGGCGCGGCCGGCCGGGTTTCCATCCCCTTTTGCCCACCACTACCTCAATGAGCATCTCCATGAAGCAACTCAGGATCCTCTGCATCGCCTGCGCCCTGGTCGGACTCGCTGCCTGCCAGCCCAAGTCCGCGGTGCAAAACGGCGCCTCGCCCGTGGTGGCCACGGTCAACGGCACCCCCATCAGCCGCTCCCTGTACGAGTTCTACGTCAAGGGCATCAGCGGCAAGGATTCGAGCGCACTCACGCCCGAGCAGCGCGCGCTCGCCCTCGACAGCCTGATCCGCGCGCAAGCCGTGGCGCAGGATGCGCAGAAACAAGGTCTCGACAAGCAAAACAACACCGCGTCGCTCCTCGCGCTCTCGCGCCTGAACATCCTCGAGCAGGCGGTCTCCGACAAATTCCTCGCCGGGCGTGCGCCGAGCGATTCGCAGCTGCAGGCCGAATACAACGCCGAGGTGGCGAAGATGCCGAAGACCGAGTATCACGCGGAGCACATCCTATTGAAGGACCAGGCGACCGCGCAGAAGGTCATCCAGGATCTCAACCACGGCCAGAAATTCGCCACCCTCGCCAAGAAATACTCCATCGATCCGTCGAAGGACAACGGCGGCGACCTCGGCTGGTTCACCCTCAATCACATGGTCAAGCCCTTCTCCGATGCGGTCGCGCAGCTGAAGGTCGGCCAGTACACCCAGGCGCCGGTGCAGACCCAGTTCGGCTGGCACGTCATCGAGCTGCTCGGCACCCGGCCGCTCGCCCCGCCGCCGTTCGCCTCCGTCAAGGCTCGTCTGACGCAGATCGTGGAGGCAAAGCAGTTCCGCGCCTACACCGATACGCTGATCGGGAAGGACAAGGTTGTCACCTATCTCGACACCCAGACGGATGCGCAGACCAAGGGTCAGGCCGGTCCGCCGGCGATCCCGGCGGCGGCGCCCGCGCCCGCCAACGCGGGGTAATCCGCTCGGCGGCCAACGCCGCCGATGACATCGAACAAGCCCCGGGTCGAAGGATCCGGGGCTTTGTTTTTACTCGTGGTGCCGCGCGAGCAGCCGCCTGAGGGCATCCTCATCGAGCACCTCGATGCCGAGCGAGCGGGCCTTCTCGAGCTTCGAGCCGGGCTCGGCGCCGGCGACCACGTAGCGGGTCTTCTTCGACACACTACCCGAGACCTTGGCGCCGAGCGCGGTGAGCGCTTCGCTCGCCTGCTCCCGGCTGAACCCCTCGAGCGTGCCGGTGAGCACGAATGTCTGGCCTGAGAGCGGCAGAGCGGCCGCGCCCTGGTCGAAGGGCTCCCAGCGCACACCCTCGTCTCGCAATCGCCGGATCGCCTCGCGATGCTCGGGTGAGGCAAAGAACGCGGCGACGTGCGCGGCAACCACCGGACCCACGTCGGGCACGCGCTGGATGTCGTCCTCGCTCGCGCCCATCAGCGGATCGAGCTCCCCGAAGTGCCGTGCGAGCGCGAGCGCCGTGGATTCCCCCACCTCGCGGATGCCAAGCGCATAGAGCAGCCGCGGCAGTGTGGTCCGCTTGCTGTGCTCGATGGCCTTCACCAGGTTCGCAGCGGACTTCTCCCCCATGCGCTCGAGACCCTGGAGCTGCTCGACGGTGAGCGTATAGAGGTCGGCCGGAGCGCGCACCAGGGCGCCCTCCACGAGCTGTTCGACGAGCTTGTCGCCGAGACCCTCGATGTCCATCGCCCGGCGGCTTGCGAAATGCCGGATCGCCTCCTGGCGCTGCGCGGGGCAGGTGAATCCACCGGTGCAGCGCGCGACCGCCTCACCCTCGGGCTTGATGACCACCGAGTGGCACACCGGACAGTGCCTGGGCAGCTGGACCCTGTGTGGTTCGGGCTTCGGCCGCCGCCCGGGGATCACACGAACCAGCTCCGGGATCACATCTCCTGCGCGCCGGACCACGACGGTGTCGCCTTCCCGCACGTCCTTGCGCCACACTTCATCGAGATTGTGCAGCGTCACGTTGCTGACGGTCACGCCGCCAACGAACACCGGCTCGAGCCGCGCGACGGGCGTGAGCGCCCCGGTGCGGCCCACCTGGAACTCGATCGCCCGGACCCGGGTCGTGGCCTCCTCGGCCGGAAACTTCTGCGCAAGCGCCCATCGGGGAGCGCGCGACACATAACCCAGGCGCTCCTGGTCGGCGCGCCGATCGACTTTGAAGACCACCCCGTCGATCTGATAGGGCAGGCTCGCACGCCGCCGTCCCATCGCCCGGTAGTACTCGAGGCAACCTTCGGCGCCGCGCACTCGCTCGGAGTGTGGACACACCGGGAGCCCCCACGTCTCGAGCGCCTTGATCAACCCGCTCTGGGTCTCGGGGGGCCGCCAGCCCGACACGACACCCAGGCCATAGAAATACACCCGCAGGGGACGCGCGGCGGTGATGCGCGGGTCGAGCTGCCGCAGGCTCCCCGCAGCGGCATTGCGCGGATTGACGAACGTCTTCTCACCTCGCCCCTCGGCCTCGCGGTTCAAGCGCTCAAAACCGGCAATCGGCATGAACACCTCACCGCGCACCTCGAGCAATCGTGGCGCCTCGCCATGCAGTCTCAGCGGGCAGGCGCGGATGGTACGCACATTGGGTGTCACATCCTCGCCCTTCACTCCATCGCCGCGGGTCGCCGCACGATCGAGCACGCCGTCCTTGAACACCAGGGTCACCGCGAGCCCATCGAGCTTCGGCTCCGCGAAATAGTCCAGGGGTCCCTCGGTCCCCAACCGCTCGCGCGCGCGCCGGTCGAAGGCCGCCACGTCCTCCTCGGTGAATCCGTTGTCGAGCGAGAGCATCGGCACCTGGTGCACGACTTCGCCAAACTCGCCGCTCGGAGCGCCGGCAACGCGTTGGGTCGGAGAGTCTGCGGTGATGAGCTCGGGATGGGCCGCTTCCAGCCCCTTGAGCTCGGCCATCAGCTTGTCGTACTCGGCGTCCGGGATCTCCGGGTCATCGAGAACATAGTAGCGATGGTCGTGGCGGGCGATCTCGGCGCGCAGCGCCGCAAGACGTGCGCCCACCCCTTTGGTCACGCGACCCCGCCGGAAGCATTTGCGAGGAGCGTCGCGCGCAGGGCCTCGATGCCCTCGCCCGTCAACGCCTCGCCCCGGGCGTCCTGAAGCTCACCCTGCAGCCGCTCACAGAGGTTGTGCGCGACATCCACCAACTCATCGAATGCCTGGTCTACCGGAAGCGGTCCGGGCAGCACCACGAACAGGTTGAGTCCCGCGTAGCGCTGCGAGTCCATGGTCTCGAGCTCGAAGGTTCCCGGACGAGTGAGCGAGGCGGCGCTCACGACGGCCCGATGGGCCGCATCGGGCCTGTGGAAGATATCGAACTTGCCGAGCAGGAACCCCTCGGCGGCGAGCGCCTGTCGCAGAGCCCGCCCCGCGAACCGATCCTGCGCAGCCACCAGGCGCAGCGCCACGATGTGCCGCGATTCCTCCGGCGGCCACTCCACGATCGGCTCCATGTCCGCCCGACTCTCGGGCGAGTGGGTCTCGAGGACTCTGACGGGCCCGACATCGTCTACGAAATCAGGTTCCGCGGCCGGCCGTACCGGGGCCGCCGGAATATCCACCGCCGACTCCGAAAGCACCGGAAGCTCCGCGGTGGGCGACTCGTCAACCGTGTCATCGGCGGCGACCTCTGCCTCCTCGATGAGCACCGTGGGAGGATTCTCGAGTCGCGCCGCCTCCGCGAGCCCCGGCTCGCCGATCCACGGCTCCCGGGACGCCGCGCGGCGCCCGCCGCCGGTCAGCGGACCGAATTCTCCGTGGGGAAAGGCTCCACCCGAGGGCTCCAGAACCGGCGGCTCCGCGACTTTCGGCTCGAGCGCATGGCGGTCACGGGGCCGCGCCTGGCGCGGGCGCAGCCGCTCCCACAGTGCCAGCACGAGAACGAACAGCCCTCCCAGAATGAGCAGTGTCCAACGCAGCTTCCCCACGATGAGCCCCCCCGAAACCTCAGACGGCGGCCAGCCGGACCGCCTCGTCCACATCGACGGCCACGAGCCGCGAGACTCCCGCCTCGTGCATGGTCACGCCGAGCAGCTGCGCGGCGAGTTCCATGGTGGTCTTGTTGTGAGTGATGAAGATGAACTGCACTCTCTGGGACATCTCGCGCACGATGTCGCAGAAGCGCCCGACGTTGGCCTCATCGAGCGGCGCATCCACCTCATCGAGCAGGCAGAAGGGCGCCGGGTTGAGCTCGAAGATCGAGAACACCAGCGCCACCGCGGTGAGCGCCTTCTCACCGCCCGAGAGCAGATGAATGGAGCTGTTTTTCTTCCCCGGCGGACGCGCCATCACCGCCACGCCGGCGTTGAGTACGTCCTCGCCGACGAGCTCGAGGTAGGCGTGGCCGCCACCGAACATGCGTGGGAATTTCTCCTTCAGCCCTGAATTGATCTTCTCGAAGGTGTCCTCGAAGCGGCTGCGCGTCTCCTTGTCGATGCGCCCCATGGCTTCCTCGAGCGTCTCGAGAGCGGAGGTGAGGTCGGCGAACTGACGATCGAGGTACTCCTTGCGCTCAGTCTGCTCCTTGAGCTCATCGATCGCCGCGAGGTTCACCTGTCCGAGCTTCTCGATCCCGGCACGTGTCTGCGCCAGGTTCTGCTCCCAGACGGCCACCTCGGCGTCGGCCGGCAGACTCGAGCGCACCGCCTCGAGCTCGAAGTGCGTCTCGTTGAACTGCTCGAGCAGTCCCTCGCGCCGCACACGGTTCTCCTGGGCGGCAAGGCGCGCCGCCTCCATCGCCTCGCGGGCCTGCTCGACCCGCCGCTCCGCCGCCGTGCGCTGCTCTTCGAGCGTGCGCAGCGCCGTATCGAGCTCTTCGAGCTCCGCGCGTGCCGCGACGAGATCACTCTCGACCGTCAGGCGCTGTGAGAGCGTGTCATTGAGTCGCGCCTCGAGCTCGACGATGGGCGCATCGCCACCGGCGAGCTCGGCTTCGAGCTCGACGCGGCGCCGCTCGAGCTGTGCTCGCTGCTCGCCCATGCGCTCGAGACTCGTGCCGTAAGAGCTCTCGGCCGAGCGCCGCGCCTCGATCCGGATCAACAGATCACGGGCGGCGATCTGGACGGTCTGGGCGCGTGAGCGCGCGGCCGCGAGCGCCTCGCGCCGTACCTCGCGCTCCTCCTCGAGTCCCTCGCGCTGCGTATCGAGCTCGACCACCCGCAGCGCTCCCTGCTCGAGCGATTCGCGGGCCTGACTCAACGCCTCCTGCGCAGCTGCGACTTCACTCGCCAGCTCGGTCCTCTCCGCATCGATGCGCTCGCGCCGCTTCATCGTCTGCTCGGCGCGGGCCCGCGCGGCCTCGAGCTGGCCGGTCAGCTCGGCATGGCGGCGGTGTGCGGCCTGGATGCTCGCCTGCGCCGCATCGCGCTCGGCCTCCGCCTGACCCAGCGCTTCGCGCGCCTGTGCAAGATGACTCTCGGCCTCGCGCACCCGATCCTCGGCTTGCATCGCCTGCGCACGCAGGCTTTTCAGGCGATGCTCGCGCTCGAGGATCCCCGCGTGCGGGTCGACGCCGCGGCTGACCCGCAGCCATTCGCGCCCGAGCCACTCTCCGGTGCGGGTGATGATGGACTCTCCGGCCCCGAGCGTCGCCCGCAGCCGCAGCGCATCGGCCAGGGAATCCGCGGTGCGCACGCGCGCGAGTTGCACCATGGCCGCAGCCGGACCCGATACCTTGTGAGCGAGCGTACCGGGGTTGGAGGCTTCCTCGGCGCGCGACTCGCCTTCGACAAGGGTGATACGGCCCCGGGTGAGCCGCTCGAGAGGCTCGGCGAGGGCATCGAGCCCCTCGACGCACACGGCCTCGAGGTAGTCTCCGAGCGCGGTCTCGACCGCGCGCTCCCAACCGGACTCGACCTCGAGCCGCTGAGCGAGCCGCGAGCGGCCCGCAAGGCCGGCACCGGAGAGCCACTCGCCCGCCTCCGCGGCGCTGCTCGAAAGCGCGGCTTTCTGTACGGCTTCGAGCGATGTGCATTCGGCGCGCGAGCGCTCGCGCGCCTCGCGCGCCGCCTCCAGTTGCTTCTCGGCGGCAAACTGCCCGGAACGCACGCTCTGCACACGCTCGAGCGCGACCCGCAGGGACTCCGCGAGCGTCTCACCGCTCGAGCGGGCCTCAGCCTGCTGGTCGGCCAGCAGCTCGAGCTGCTCGCTCGAGTCCTGGGCGATGAGCGCCTCGCGCTCGAGCGCAAGCCGCTCGGTCTGCCCCTCGAGACGCCGCAGTTGATTCTCGAGCTGCTCGATGCGCGCCCGCTCGACCTGGGTGGTGCGATCGGCGGCGCCGAGCGCTCGGTTCAGCTGTTCCCAGCGCTCCTGCCACGCCGAGAGCTCGCGTTCGCTCGCCTCGAGCGCCTCGGCCGCCGCCTGCTCGGCCCGCTGAGCCTCCTCGAGCCGCGGAATCGCGCCGCCGAGCTCCTCGCGCACGGCCCCGAGCTCGCGCTCATCGCGCTCGATGTGCGCGAGAAGCTCGGCGAGCGTCGATTGGGCCTGGGCGAGATCGGTGCGTTGGCGCTCGCGCAGTGCCCGCGTATGTTGGATCGCCTGCTCGAGACGCGAGATCTCCGAGCCGATCTCGTAGTTGCGTCCCTGCACGGCCTGCAGCCGCTCGCCCGCGGCGCCGTGCCGCGTACGCTGGCTCTCGATGGCCGCCTCCGCGGCGCGCTGATCGGCGAGCGCCGATTGCATCTCGAGCTCGCGTTCTCGAGTGGCGCTGTCGTGCACCTCGGCGCCGCTGTCGAGCTCGCGCATGCGCAGCGCCAGAAGCTCCGCGGTCACACGCCGCTCATCCTCCCTCATCCCCTGGTAGCGCCGCGCGGTGGCCGCCTGGCGCTGCAGGTGGCGGATCTGCTTCTCGACCTCCTCGCGCACATCCTGCAGCCGCTCGAGGTTCTCGCGCGTCTCGGCGATGCGGCTCTCGGTCTCGCGCCGCCGCTCCTTGTAGCGCGAGATGCCGGCGGCCTCCTCGACGAACGCGCGCATGTCCTCGGCCTTCGCCTCGATGATGCGCGAGATGGTGCCCTGCTCGATGATGGCGTAGCTGCGCGAGCCGAGGCCGGTGCCGAGAAAGAGGTTCGTGATGTCCTTGCGCCGGCAGCGCGCCCCATTGATGTAGTAGCCGGAGGAGCCGTCGCGGGCGACCTGGCGCTTCAGCGCGATCTCGTTGTAGCTCGCGTACGCGCCGCCCACCTTGCCGTCGGAATTGTCGAAGACCAGCTCCACCGAGGCGGTGCCGACGGGCTTGCGGGCCGAGGAGCCGTTGAAGATCACATCGGCCATGTTGTCCCCGCGCAGGTGCTTGGCCGAGGACCGCAGGCGTG
>JAJXWE010000053.1 GCA_021781775.1 Pseudomonadota bacterium
CAGCCGATCGTGCAGGCGTGCCGCACCCTCGACCCACAACTCGACCGCTTCGGCCCACAGGCGGTAGCCACCCCAGTGCGGCGGCCGGGGAATCGTTCCGGCAAACGGTCCGTCGGCCCCGGGCGATCCAGGCAGCGGGGCCCCGAAGCGGGCCGCCGCCGCCGCGAGCGAGCGCTCCAGCGCCGCGCGCGAGTCGGTGACCTCGCTCTGTGCGCTCGCCCATGCACCGATGCGACTCTGCCACGGCCGCGCGGCGAAGTAGGCGTCGCTGTCGTGCGACGGCGCCTTCACGACCGGTCCCTCGATCCGCGCCTGGCGGTGCAGCGCGTCCCAGTGGAACACCACCGCTGCTCGGCCGTGGACTTCGAGTTCGCGGCCCTTGCGGGACTGGTAGTTGGTGTAGAAGGTCAGGTAGCCCGGCTCGCTCGTGACGTCCTTGCAGAGCACCACGCGCGCCGAGGGACGGCCGTCGGCAGCGCAGGTCGCCAGGACCATGGCGTTCGGATTGGGCTGTACCCGCAGGGTGCCGGCCTCGGCGATCCATCGCGCGAGCAGCACGAGCGGATCGGCCGGTGGGCTCGGACCGGACAGTTCATTAGGCGTCGACATGGCGCCATGGTACGGGATCTGTGCACCGTCCGGCAGATTGGAAATTCGACTTGCGGCGCTGGCGCCGGCCCGATACAAGGAATAGGCGGCTCGACCGATGAGCGCTTTGGACGGATTTGCATGACCCGGGATGATGTGACACTCGATGACCTGCGCCACCGGCTCACCGAGCTCGACCGCCAGTTCATCCAGCTGGCCGCCGAGCGCAAGGCCCTGAGCGCCGAGGTGGCGCGCGTCAAGCGCGCCACGGGACATCCCACGCGCGACTATGGCCGCGAGCGCGACGTGATCATGGGCGCCCGCTCGGCTGCGGCCGAGCTCGGCGTCTCGCCGGAGCTTGCCGAGGAGCTGCTGCGGCTGCTGATCCGCTCCTCGCTCACCACTCAGGAGCAGGCGAGCGTCGCGGCGCATGGGTCCGGTTCGGGCCGGCGCGCGTTGGTCATCGGCGGCGGCGGCAAGATGGGCCGCTGGTTCGTGCAGTTTCTGACCTCCCAGGGCTTCGCCGTCGAGGTTGCCGACCCGCGCGGCGGCACGGACGGCGTGCCGAGCGTGCCCGACTGGCACGGTTCCGATCTCGCGCACGACTTCATCGTGCTCGCCACGCCGCTTGGGGCGACCGACGGCATCCTGCGCGACCTGGCGCTGCGTCGGCCGCGCGGCGTCATCTTCGATGTTGGTTCGCTGAAATCGCCGCTGCGCGCCGGACTGTTGGCGCTGAAGTCGCACGGCTGCCGCGTCACCTCGGTGCACCCGATGTTCGGGCCGGACACCGAGCTGCTCTCCGGGCGGCACGTCATTTTCGTCGACCTTGGGCATGCCGAGGCGCTCGCGGCGGCCCGTGAGCTGTTCGCGCCGACGATGGTCGAGCAGGTCGTGATGAGTCTCGACGACCACGACCGGCTCATCGCCTACGTGCTGGGCCTGTCGCATGCGCTGAACATCGCTTTTTTTACGGCGCTGGCCGAGAGCGGTGAGGCGGCGCCGAAGCTTGCCCGCATGTCGAGCACTACGTTCGATGCGCAGCTCGACGTCGCAGCCTGCGTGGCGCAGGAAAGCCCGGATTTGTACTACGAGATACAAAGCCTGAACGATTACGGCGCCGAATCGCTCGAGGCGCTGGTCAAGGCCGTCGAGCGCATCCGCACCGCTGTGCTCTCGCGCGACCACGAGACGTTCGTGGCGCTGATGCGTCAGGGCCGCGATTATCTCGAAGATCGCCGCAATGCCGCGCAGCGACGGGCCTAGGGATGCGCAGCTTATGAGTGCGCGAGCGACGGACAGCAGGGTGGCGGGCGACGTCATCGACGCCGATGGCTTCCGGGTGAACGTCGGGATCGTGCTCCTGCGCCGCGATGGCGATGTGTTCCTCGGTCGGCGTGCCGGCGGCAAGGGCTGGCAGTTCCCGCAGGGCGGCATGCGCGCCGGTGAGACCCTCGAACAGGCGCTGTACCGTGAGTTGCACGAGGAGATTGGTCTGGCGCCCGGGGACGTTGAGCTGCTGGGGCGAACCACCCGTTGGCTGCGTTACCGGCTGCCGCCGCGCTACATCCGCCGCAACCGGCAGCCGCTGTGCATCGGGCAGAAGCAGCGCTGGTTCCTGCTCAGGCTGTGTCACGACGTGACGTCATTCGATTTCGAGAGCACCGGGGACCCGGAGTTCGACGAGTGGCGCTGGGCGGAGTACTGGGAGCCGGCCCGCGAGGTGATCTACTTCAAGCGCCGGGTCTACCAGCGCGCCCTCACCGAGCTGGCGCCGCTCGCCTTTCCGACCGGCCAGCCGGCGCTGCCGGACTGGTGGGACGAGCTGCGACCGGGGGGGCGGGTTCCCGCCGCCGCGAGCGGAGCGCGGCGTGAATAGCCCGGAGCCGCTGCCCGAGGCCGCCGGCCGTGGACCGCTCTGGCGCCGGCGCGCCGCCCGGGCCGGACTCGCGCTCGGTGCGCTCCTGGTGCTGTACGCGTCGTTCGAGATGGGTCGCTATACCGCCGGCTACAGCGTCCTCGCCGCGATCCACGAGCACGAGGTCCTGCGCGGCGACATCGCCGCACTCAAGCGAACCAATCGCGCCCTGCAGGCGCGCGCAGTGGAGCTGCAGACCATCAATGCCGGTCATGCGCACGCCGAGCAGGTGGTCACCCGCAGCATTGCACAGCTACAGGCACAGATTGCCCGCCAGAGCGAGAAGCTGGCGTTCTACCGGGGTGTGGTGGCGCAGGGCGCCCCCCCGATCGGTCTGCGGGTGGGGGAGGTGCTGCTGTCTCCCGGCAAGCGCCCGCTGCATTTCCACGTCGACATCTCGCTGTTGCGCACCGACCGCCCCGACGGCGAGGTGAACGGCACGCTGAGCTTCAGCGCCGACGGGCAGGGACCGGGTGAGACGAGCCTGACCAACCAGGTCCTCACGGGCAAGAGCGCCGATCTGCGCTATCGCTTCCGTTACTACCAGGAATTCAAGGAGGAGCTGGTGGTGCCGCCGGGGTTCAGGCCGACTCACCTGACGGTCACGGTGCGCTCGAGCCGACCGAATATCGCGCCGCTCATCCAGTCCTACCCCTGGAGCGCCGTGTCGGTGCCCTGATGGCCGGGTGCGCTGCGGCGGGGGTTTTTGACCTGGGCGGGCACAGCTTCTAGACTGCTCGCATGAATACCTCTGAAGTCGTCTCGGACGCCGCTCTCGTTTTCACCGACGCGGCTGCGCGCAAGGTCGGTGACCTGATCCGCGGCGAAGGCAATCCCAACCTCATGCTGCGCGTGTTCGTGCAGGGGGGCGGCTGTTCCGGCCTGCAGTACGGGTTCGAGTTCGACGAGCAGGTGCAGGATGGCGACACCTGCATCGAGAACCAGGGCGTGAAGCTGCTCGTCGATCCGATGAGCGTGCAGTACCTCACCGGCGCGGAAATCGACTACCGCGAGGGGCTCGACGGGGCGCAGTTCGTCATCCGCAACCCCAACGCCACGACTACCTGCGGCTGCGGCTCCTCGTTCACGGCCTGAGCCGCCGCGTGCGATCGGCCGCTTCCCGCGCACCCCGCACCGTCCAATCCGCCCGCAACCGCCCCGATGTTCTCGCGGCGGTCGATCTGGGCTCCAACAGCTTCCACATGGTCGTGGCGAGGTATTCCCACGGACAGCTGGTCATCATCGACCGGTTGCGAGAGATGGTCCGGCTCGCCTCGGGCGTGGAGGAGAACGGCGAGATCGATCGCGCCGTGGCCGAGCGCGCCATCACCTGCCTGCAGCGCTTCGGCCAGCGGCTGCGGGCGATGCGCGCTGGCAGCGTGCGCGCCGTCGGGACCAGCGCGCTGCGTCTGGCGCATCGCAAGCAGTCGTTCCTCGCCCGCGCCCGCGAGGCACTCGGGCATCCGATCGAGATCATCTCGGGACGGGAGGAAGCGCGACTGATCTACGCCGGGGTCGCGACCACCCTGCCGCGCGAGCCGGGGCGGCGGCTGATCGTCGACATCGGCGGTGGCAGCACCGAGCTGATCATCGGCGAGGGCCTGCGGCCGCTTGAGCTGGAGAGCCTGCGGGTCGGCTGCGTGGTGGTGAGCGAGCGGTACTTCGAGGACGGGAAGATATCGGCCAAACGCATGGCGGCTGCTCGGCTCGCCGCACGGCTGCAGCTCGCCCCGCTGCGCAACGCGTTCCGGCGGCGTGGCTGGCAGCACTGCGCGGGCAGCTCCGGCACGGTACGGGCCATCGGGGAGGCCATCCGCGAGCTCAATCCCCGCGCCACGCGCATCACGGCCGGGGGACTGAAGCATCTCGTGGATACGGTGGTCTCGGCCGGGCACACGCGTTCGCTCGGCTTGGCGGCGGTCACCGACGACCGTCGGCCGGTGTTCCCCGGCGGGGTGGCGATTCTCGCGGAGGTGTTCGCAGCCCTCGGCCTGAAGGAGATGCGCATCGCCGATGGCGCGCTGCGCGAGGGCCTGCTGTACGACATGATCGGGCGCAACACGGCCGAGGATGCGCGCGAGCGCACCGTGCGCAGCATGCAGCTGCGCTATCACGTCGATCAGGCACAGGCCGAGCGTGTGGCGGCGACGGCGCTGAAATTTCTGGCGGGCGTCGCTCCCGCGTGGAAGCTGCGTGCAACGCCCGAGGCGCAACTGGTGCTGAGGTGGGCGGCCCAGCTGCACGAGATTGGACTCGACGTCGCGCACAGCGGCTACCATCGCCACGGCGCCTATCTGCTCGAAAACGCCGACATGCCGGGATTTTCACGCGGCGAGCAACGCCTGCTCGCCCGCTTGGTCGGCGCGCATCGCCGCAAGCTCTTGCGCGAGGGGCTCGGGGAGCTGATTCCACCGTGGGACCGCGCGGCGCTGTACCTGATCGTGCTGCTGCGGCTCGCGGTGCTGCTGCACCGCGGGCGCGAGCGCGGCGCGCTGCCGCCGATCAAGCTCAGCGCGGGCGCCCGATCGCTGCAGCTGACGTTCCCGTCGCGCTGGTTCGCGGCTCATCCGCTCACCCAGACCGACCTGCGTCAGGAAGTGGAATACCTGCGCGCGGCCGGGCTGCGGCTGCGCGTCGGACGCCGTCGCCGCTGAGCGGCGGTCAGGCGACGCCGCCTGCGCCGAACAGCGAGCCGGCTGCGTGCCGGGCGAGCAGCTCCGCCTGGACGCTGATCCGCGTCTCATCCGCGCCGCCGAGGCGCTCGTAGCTTCCGTCGCTCAGCAGCCGCCAGGCCTGTGTGTTGTCGCGCAGCGCGAGCAGCAGTTCCTCGAGGATGCGCTGGCGGTGCGCGTCACGCTCGATCGGGAACGCCACCTCGACGCGATGGAAGAAGTTGCGCTCCATCCAGTCGGCGCTCGCGCAGTAGATCTCACCATTGCCGCCGTTCTCGAAAAAGAACACCCGCGAGTGCTCGAGAAAGCGCCCGACGATGGAGCGGACCTCGATGTTCTCCGAGACGCCGGGCACGAGCGGCCGCAGCGCGCACACGCCGCGCACGATCAGGTCGATCTTTACCCCGGCGCGCGCGGCGCGATAAAGCGCCTCGATGGACTGCTGCTCCACCAGGGCGTTCATCTTGGCGATGATGCGCGCCGGGCGCCCGGCGCGCGCGTGCTCTGCCTCCCGATCGATCTTGGCGAGCATCGCCTCGTGCAGGCCGAAGGGGGACTGCAGCAGGCATTTCAGGCGCGGCGTACGGGTCAGGCTGGTGAGCTCCAGAAACAACTCGTGCACGTCCTGGCCGACTTCGTCACGGCAGGTGAACAGGCCGTAATCGGTGTACTGCCGGGCGGTGCGCGGGTGGTAGTTGCCGGTGCCGAGGTGACAGTAGCGGCGGATACCGCCCGGCTCGCGCCGCACCACCATGGCGAGCTTGGCGTGCGTCTTGTAGCCGACCACGCCATACATCACGTGGGCGCCGGCCTCCTGCAGGCGGTTCGACAGTTCGATGTTCGCCTCCTCGTCGAAACGGGCGCGCAGCTCGATGATGACGGTCACGTCCTTGCCCGCAGCGGCGGCGGAGACCAGCGCATCGACGATCGGCGAATCGCTCCCGGCGCGATAGAGCGTCTGCTTGATTGCGAGCACCTGCGGGTCGCCGGCGGCCTGGCGCAGAAAGTCCATCACCGGCGCGAAGCTCTGGTAGGGGTGATGCAGCAGCACGTCCTTCTGCCGGATCGCGGCGAACAGGTCGGTGCCCCCGGAGAGCCGCGCGGGCAGTCCCGGGGTGAAGGCCGGATATTTCAGGTCCGGGCGCGGCACCAGGTCGTACACGGCCGAGAGCCGGTTGAGGTTGACCGGACCGGGCATGCGGTAAGTGTCCTGCTCGCCGAGCGCAAACTGCCGCTGCAGGAACTGCACGATGTCCTCCGGACAATCGCTCGATGTCTCGAGCCGCACCGCCGCACCGTAGCGCCGGTGCGCGAGCTCGCCCTCGAGCGCACGGCGCAGATCGTCGATCTCCTCCTCGTCGACGAACAGGTCACTGTTGCGGGTCAGGCGGAACTGATAGCAGCCGAGCACCCGGATGCCGCTGAACAGCCGTCGCACGAAGGCCTCGACGATGCCCGTGAGCAGTACGAGCACGCGTTGGGCCCCTTCGATCGGCACCGGCACGACCCGTGGCAGCGAGCGCGGCGCCTGCACAATGGCCAGCTCGCTGTCGCGGCCGAACGCGTCACGCCCTTCGAGGCTGACGATGAAGTTCAGGCTCTTGTTCTGGATGCGCGGGAACGGTCGCGCCGGGTCGAGTCCGAGGGGGCTCAGGACCGGGGCGACCTCCCGGTCGAAGTAGCGCTCGAGCCAGTCGCGGGCCGCCGCGGACCACTCCTCGTGCCCGAGCAGCAGGATGTCCCGCGCGGCGAGGCGCGGCAGCAGAATCTCGTTGAGGCAGCGGTACTGCTCGGCCACCAACCGCTCGGCGCGGCCGTGGATGGCGCCGAGCTGCTCCGCAACCGTCAGGCCGTCGGCGGCGATGAGCCCGGAGCCGAGTTCCTGCAGCTGCTTCAGCCCGGCGACCCGGATCTCGAAGAACTCATCGAGGTTGCCCGAGGCGATGCACAGGAACCGCAGCCGCTCGAGCAGCGGCACGGCCTCGTCGTAGGCCTGTGCGAGCACCCGCTGGTTGAACTCCAGGAGCGACAGTTCGCGGTTGATGTACAGCTGCGGCGACTTGAGGTCCTGGACGTCCATTGTCGGAAGTAAAGCAGACTTCCGTTTCGCGCGCATGCGCGCTGCGCCACAGAGCGCGACGGCGCAGGCTGGGGCGGGTTGATTTCAGCCGGGCGGTCCGTTCGCATACACTGGGCCCCGCGGCAGAGCAGGACCGCGCGACTTGGACCGCCCATTTGATGCCCATGACTCCCGATGAACAGCTGCCCGAACTGGAGCGCGGCGCCCACGAGGTGCTGCTTACCGCGGACCTGACCCGCAAGCTGCAGCGCGGCGCGCCGCTGCGGATCAAGGCGGGATTTGACCCGACCGCCCCGGACCTGCACCTCGGCCACACGGTGCTGCTCAACAAGATGCGCCAGTTCCAGCAGTTCGGTCACGAGGTGATCTTCCTGATCGGGGATTTCACCGGCCTGATCGGCGATCCCACGGGGCGCAACCAGACTCGCCCGCCACTCACGCCCGAGGAAGTGCAGGCCAATGCCCGCACCTACGAGCAGCAGGTGTTCAAGATCCTCGATCCCGAGCGCACCCGCGTCGAATTCAACTCGCGCTGGCTGTCGGTGCTCGCGGCCGCTGATTTCGTGCGTCTGGCCGCGCATTACACCGTGGCGCGCATGCTGGAACGGGAGGATTTCGCCAAGCGCTACAAGAGCGGCCA
>JAJXWE010000054.1 GCA_021781775.1 Pseudomonadota bacterium
GCGCGGCGCACGCAGGCGCGGCACCAAGGCTCGAGCCGCCCGCTCGCCGCGCTCGGTCAGCGGTAGATCGCTAAGACCCGTGTGCTGTCCGGTGAGGCTCCAGGCGGTCTCGCCGTGGCGCACGAGGCAGATGACGGGCAACTCGCTGCTCATGGCGTTGACTCCTTGCGGTCCGGCACGAGCCGTCGCGATCGAACGCAGGACGAGTGCGTAGGCGAGGTATTCCGCCATCCGCCGGCGACGCGCCGCATGCGCCCGGGGCGGGCTAGGTCGACCATTTCGTTAACAGCGCGAGCATCCGTCGCGCACGCTTGCCGTACGGAGGAAAGAATGCGCGGGAGAGCTGCAGCTTGGCGTCGAGAACCGCCCGCTCGTGGGAAAACGCGCGGATACCCCATTCGCCGTGATAGCTGCCGATCCCGGAATGATTGACGCCGCCGAACGGCAGGTTGTGATGCACAAACTGCAGTGCGACCTGGTTGATGCACGTGCCGCCGGCGCTGGTGCGGCGGATGAGACGCCGGGCGAGTTCCCGTCGACGGGTCCAGATGTAGAGCGCGAGCGGTTTCGGCGCGGCGTTGATGCGCTCGAGCACCTCGTCCTCGCTGCGATAGGCAATCAGCGGCAGCACGGGCCCGAAGATCTCCTCGCGCATGATTCGTGCCCCATCCGGAACGTCTCCCAGGAGCGTCGGGGCGACGAATCGCCGCTCGGGGTCGGTTTCACCGCCGTGCAGCACGGCGGCGCCGCTGGCACGGGCATCCTCCAGCAGGGCCGCCAGTCGTCGCGCATGACGCTCATTGACGATCCGGGCGAGATCCGGCGCCGCGGCCGCGTCAGCTCCATACCAGCTCGACAAGCGTCGCTTGAAGCGCGCGAGCACCTCGGCGTAGACATCTGCGTGCACGTACACGTGATCCGGTGCGATGCAGGTCTGGCCGGCGTTGAGGCACTTGGCCCAGGCAATGGCATCCACGGCACGGTCGATGTCGGCGCTCGCATCGATGATCACCGGCGACTTGCCGCCGAGCTCGAGGGTGACGCTGGCCAGGTGACGCGCCGCGGCGGTCATCACGATTTCGCCGACGGCCGGGGAGCCGGTGAAAAAGATGTGATCAAACGGCAGCTCGAGCAGAGCACGGCCGACCGCCGCATCGCCCTCCAGGAGCGCCACCTCGCTTTCATCGAACGAGGCCCGCACGATGCTCCCCATGACCTGCGAGCTGTGCGGCGCAAACTCCGAGGTCTTGAGGATGGCGGTATTGCCGCACGCGATGGCCGGGATGAGCGGCCCCAGGGTGAGCGCCACCGGATAATTCCATGGCGCCTGGATCAGGGCCCGGCCGCGCGGCTCACGCTGCACCCAGGCACGCGTGCCGAGCGTCGGGACGGTCGGCCGCACCCGCTTCGGTCGCAGCCAGCGCGCCAGGTGGCGGCGATGATCCGCCAGATCCGACAGCAGCGGCAGCAGCTCGGCGAGCTCGGTTTCGACGGGCGGGCGGCTGAGATCGGCGGCAAGTGCTTCGATGATGGCCACACGCTGATCGAGGATCGCCGCGCGCAGCCGCTCGAGTCGCCCGAGCCGCTCGGCCACCGTGGACTCACGCCACCGCAACGCGATCGGCCGCTGCGCATCGAACACCCGGCGGATGCGCCCGGCGAGCTCGGCATCGAGCGTCCCGGTCTCGGCGGGTGTGGCGGTCGGCAGCATCGGTATCCCCGGCGGGCGCGGTACGGATGAGCGGATCATAATCCAGCACGCCCCTGGCTAGCGGACCCGTCGTGGCGGCTGCACGGTGAGCTCGCGGGCGGTGGCGGCGAAGTTACGCACCGCGCTGGAGCGCTCCTCGTCGCGGTGGGCAATGCCGAGCAGCGCCTGCAGTGGCTCGCCCTCGAGCGCCAGATAGACCACCAGACGCGGCTGCAGCGCGCACATGCTCGCCGGCACGATCGAGATACCGATCGAGGCGGCCACGAGATTGATGGTGGAGGACAGCTGCGGGGCGTACTGACCGACGCGCGGCGTGAACCCCGCCGCCTCGCAGGCGCTGACCACCTCGTCGGCGAGTCCCGGACGCACCGCGCGTGGATAGAGAATGAACGTCTCTTGCGCGAGTTCGCTCAGCGCGATTCTCTTGCGCCGCGCCAGGCGATGGCCGCGCGGCACGGCCGCCACCAGCGGCTCGCGCTCGAGCAGCTCGAACACCAGGCCACGCCCCTCGCGCAGCGGCGGACGCACGAACCCCACGTCGATCCGCCCCTCGCGCAGCGCGGCGGCCAGCTCCGTCGAGGGATGTTCCTCGAGAGAGACCTCGACGCCGGGATAGGCGAGACGGAAGGCGCACAGCGCAGCGGTGACTCGGGGATTGAACGAGGCCGACTCGGTGAACCCGACGCGCACGCGTCCGGAGGTGCCGCTCGCAGCGGCGCGCGCCATCTGCTGGGCGCGACGCACCTCCTCGAGGATGCGCCCGGCCTCGAGGGCGAACAGCCGTCCCGCGTCGGTCAGGCGGATGCGGTAACCGGAACGATCCAGCAGCGTCACACCGAGTTCGGCCTCGAGCGCCCGAACCTGCTGCGTGAGCGGTGGCTGCGAGATGTTCAGCCGGCGCGCCGCACGGGTGACATTGAGCTCCTCGGCGACCGCCAGGAAGTAGCGCAGATGACGAAGCTCCATGGACGATACTTTTTACATATCGACTCGGCATTTTCAATATATTTTCGTCTCGTTTCCGAGGCGACTAGAGTGGAGCCATGAACGCCAATGAACAGCCGGCCTCGGGGCCGAAGCCGAAGAAATCCGTCGCGCTTTCGGGCGTGCCGGCGGGCAACACCGCGCTGTGCACCGTGGGCCGCACCGGGAACGACCTGCACTACCGCGGCTACGACATCCTCGAGATCGCCACGGCGTGCGAGTACGAGGAGATCGCCCACCTGCTGATCCACGGCACCCTGCCGACCCGTGCCGAGCTCGCGGCCTACAAGGCCAAGCTGCGCGCGCTGCGCAGCCTGCCCGCGGCGGTGCGCACGGTGCTCGAGACGCTCCCGGCCGCCGCCCATCCCATGGATGTGCTGCGCACCGGCGTCTCGGCGCTCGGCTGCGCTCTGCCGGAAAAGGAGGACCACGGCGCCGCCGGCGCGCGCGAGATCGCCGACCGGCTGATCGCCTCGCTGGGCTCGATGCTCACGTACTGGTACCACGCCAGCCTCGGCGGGCACCGGCTGAACGTCGAGACGGACGACGAATCGATCGGCGGACAGTTCCTGCACCTCCTGCACCGCCGTCCGCCGCCGTCCGCGTGGGTGCGGGCGATGCACACCTCGCTCATCCTTTATGCCGAGCACGAATTCAATGCCTCGACCTTCACCGCGCGGGTGATCGCCGGTACCGGCTCGGACCTGTATTCGTGCATCGCCGGGGCCATCGGCGCACTGCGCGGACCGAAGCACGGCGGCGCGAACGAAGTGGCCTGCGAGATCCAGCAGCGCTACGCGGATGCCGACGGCGCCGAGGCCGACATCCGCGAACGCCTCGCCAACAAGGAGGTGATCATCGGGTTCGGGCACCCGGTATACACCGTGGCCGATCCGCGCCATCAGGTGGTCAAGGCGCTCGCGCGCGAGCTCGCCGAGCAGGCCGGCGACCTGAAGATGTACGCGGTGGCCGACCGAATCGAGACGGTGATGATGCGCGAGAAGCGCATGTTCCCCAACCTTGACTGGTTCTCCGCGGTCTCGTATCACCTGATGGGGGTGCCGACGGCCATGTTCACACCACTGTTCGTCATCGCGCGTACCGCCGGTTGGGCTGCGCACGTGCTCGAGCAGCGCGCCGACGGGAAGATCATCCGCCCGGCCGCCCATTACGTCGGCCCAGAACCGCGTCGCTTCGTACCCCTCGATCAGCGTTCCTGACACCTCGACCCGAGCCGCATCATGTCCAGCCCTAACGATTCCGCGCGACCCGCCCCCGACCAAGTCCTCACCGACATTGCCGACTACGTGCTCGGCACCGACCCGGGTGGGGAACTCGCCTATCAGACCGCACACCATTGCCTGCTCGACACGCTCGGCTGCGGCCTCGAGGCGCTCGAATACCCGGCCTGCGCCAAACTGCTCGGCCCGATCGTACCGGGCACCCACGTGCCGCACGGCGCGCGGGTTCCCGGCACCCAGTTCCAGCTCGATCCGGTGCAGGCGGCGTTCAATATCGGCGCCATGATCCGCTGGCTCGACTTCAACGACACCTGGCTCGCCGCCGAATGGGGGCACCCGTCCGACAACCTCGGCGGCATCCTCGCCACGGCCGACTGGCTGTCCCGCCAGGCCATTGCGCAGGGGCGCTCGCCGTTGACGATGCGCGATGTGCTCACGGCCATGATCCGCGCCCACGAGATTCAGGGCGTGATCGCGCTTGAAAACAGCTTCAACCGGGTCGGGCTCGATCACGTGGTGCTGGTGAAGGTGGCCTCGACCGCCGTGGTGGGGCGACTGCTCGGCCTCAGCCGCGAGGAGATCATCAACGCCGTCTCGCTCGCCTGGATCGACGGACAGAGCCTGCGCACTTATCGTCACGCGCCGAACGCCGGCTCGCGCAAGAGCTGGGCCGCCGGCGACGCCACGAGCCGGGCCGTGCGCCTGGCCCTGATGGCACGCACCGGGGAGATGGGCTACCCGACGGCGCTCACCGCCAAGACCTGGGGCTTCTACGACGTGCTGTTCAAGGGACAGCCGCTGAAGTTCCAACGCGACTACGGCTCGTACGTGATGGAGAACGTGCTGTTCAAGATCTCCTACCCTGCCGAGTTTCATGCGCAGACTGCGGTCGAGGCGGCCATGCAGCTGCATCGGCAGCTCTGCGAACTCGGTGCGAGCGCCGAGCAGATCGAGCGAATCACCGTGCGTACGCACGAAGCCTGCGTGCGCATCATCGACAAGCGCGGCCCGCTCGCCAACCCCGCCGACCGCGATCACTGCATCCAGTACATGATGGCCGTGCCGCTGCTGTTCGGCCGCCTGACCGCCGCCGACTACGAGGACGGCGTTGCGGCCGATCCGCGCATCGATGCGCTGCGCGCAAAGATCGGCTGCGTGGAGGATCCGCAGTTCACGCGCGACTATCTCGATCCGCACAAGCGCTCCATCGCCAACGCGGTGACGGTGCGGTTGAAGGACGGCCGCGAACTGCCGGAGGTGGTGGTGGAGTATCCGATCGGCCACAAGCGCCGGCGCGCCGAAGGAATCCCGCTGCTGATCGAGAAGTTCCGGCGCAACCTGGCGCGACGCTTCCCGGAGAAGCAGCAGCACGCGATCGCCGCGCTGTCGCTCGACCAGGCCCGCCTCGAGCGCACGCCGGTCAACGAATATCTCGACCTGTACGTGATCTGAGGGAGATGCGCCGTTGAGCACTTACCTCGTTGGGGCCGACCTTCCGGCCACGCCCGCTGGCGAGCGCTTCGCCGCGCTCGTGCGGCGCGGACCGATCCTGCCCATGCCCGGGGCGTACAACGGCTTGGCCGCGCTGCAGGCGAAGGCTGCCGGGTTCGAGGCGTTATACCTGTCGGGGGCGGCCATGAGCGCCTCGATGGGACTTCCGGACCTCGGCATCCTCACCGTGGAGGACGTGTGCGTGTTCATCCGGCAGATGAGCCGCGCAGCGCGTCTGCCGGTGCTGGTCGACGGGGATACTGGGTACGGCGAGGCGCTCAATGTGATGCACATGGTGCGCGCCTTCGAGGAGGCGGGCGCGGCCGCGGTGCACATCGAGGATCAGGTGCTGCCGAAGAAATGCGGCCATCTTAACGACAAGAAGCTGCTGCCCGTCGAGGAGATGGCGGCCAAGGTCGCCGCGGCGGCGCGCGCCCGCCGGCACCTGTACATCATCGCGCGCACTGATGCGGCCGCGAGCGAAGGGCTCGAAGGCGCGGTCGCGCGGGCCTGCCGGTACCTCGAGGCGGGGGCCGATGCGATCTTTCCGGAGGCGCTGACCAGCGCGGAGATGTTCCGGGAGTTCGCACGCCGGATCGAGGCGCCGCTGCTGGCCAACATGACCGAATTCGGCCGCACCCCTTATTTCACGGCCGAGGAATTCCAGGCCATGGGGTATCGGATGGTCATCTGGCCGGTGAGCGCGCTGCGCATCGCGGCCAAGGCGCACGAGCGGCTGTATGCGGCAATCGCTCGCGAGGGGGGACCAAAGAGTCTGATCGGGGAGATGCAGACCCGGCAGGAACTCTACGCGACGATTGCCTATGCCGACTACGAGGCGCTCGATGCCTCGATCGTCAGAAGCGTCGTTCCGCGCTGAGCGGCTGCCGGGCGTGCGGGGGGCGGCGAATCAGCCCCGGCGGGAAGCGATGAACTCCACCGAGGAGCCGATCAGCACCACGACGGTGAGAATGAGCTGAGAAACAGCGATGAGCATGGGGTCATTCCTTAACTTCAGTTTGGGCGCGCAAGTGTAGGGAGCGGCGCGACGCCGGGCATGTCCATCGCGAGGGTGAACGGCATGATCTTCGCGAGGGCGGTGGCGCTACTCCTTTCGGGAGAGCCCATCCGGGCTTGCGTGACGGGCATCACACTGTCACGGTACAATGTAAACAAATCGGCGCTGCAACTGCTCGCGCCGGCTTCCAACCGCACTCCTGGAGCCCCCTCTGATGGCCATTGGCACCGATTCCGTCGTCACGATCCACTACACGCTCAAGGACGATGCCGGAGCGGTACTGGATCAGTCCGGGCCGGGCGAGCCGCTGGCGTATCTGCACGGCCACGGCAACATCATCCCGGGGCTGGAGAAGCAGCTGACCGGCAAGAATCCCGGCGACGAACTCACCGTCACGGTGCCGCCCGCCGAGGGCTATGGCGAGTACAGCAAGGAATTGGTACAGGATGTGCCGCGCCGGGCGCTGCGCGGCATCAAGGACGTGACGACGGGAATGCGTCTGCATGCGCAGACCGCGGACGGCACTCGCACGGTGACCGTGACCAAGATGATCGGCGATATGGTGACACTCGACGGCAACCATCCGCTCGCCGGCCAGAGCCTGCACTTCGAGGTACGCATCGAGGAGGTGCGTCCGGCCACCGAAGAGGAGCTGGCGCACGGCCACGTACACGGTGCGCACGGCCACGACCACCATTGAGCCCGCCGGCGGCAGCCCCTGGGGCAGCCGCAGCGGTGTGAGCCGAGTCGCCGCTCACCGACCACCGGCGCAGCGCTCGCGCCGCACTGCAGTCAGAACCATCCGTAATTGAAGCTGATGCTGACGCGCTCGCCCGCTGGGTTGGCGGGCACCTCGTGGCGCAGCCAGCTCTCGAACAGCACCAGAGCGCCGGCCTGCGCCGGAATGTGTACCCACAGCCGGTTGGCGCGGCTCGCGCTACGTCGGCGCGGCGGCGCGGCCATCATCCGATCGAACCGCGGATCCTCGATTTTCAGCGCCGCGCAGCCGCGAGGTGTCTTGAGATAGAAGGTGCCGCTGATGGTGGCCAGCGGGTGCAGATGCAGGCCGTGGGCCGTGCCGCGCGGCATGATGTTGACCCAGCAGTCGGTCATCGCGAGCGGGCGGCCGGTCAGGTCGAGCTCAAGCGCACGGGCGAATGCCCTCACGTGTGGGTCGATGGCGCGCTCGAGCGCGGCGAATGTCGGCGACAGCCGGTGCATGCGGCACGCCGATCCATAGGACGTGTAGCCGCCGGGGTAATTGCGCGTCGACCAGCGCCGTCCGGACGCATCGTCGAGCCGCAGCTGGCGGGACTCGCGCAGCAGCCGCGGCCCGAGTCGGGCCGCGGCTGCGGGTCGGCAGGTATAGATCTGGGTCGGAAACAGCCGCTCGATACTCATGCGGCCAGTATATCGGCGCGGCACTCAC
>JAJXWE010000055.1 GCA_021781775.1 Pseudomonadota bacterium
CGGCGATGGTTCGGGCCGAGGCCTCGGGATTCCAGGCGAGCCGCCCGAACGCGTACCAGTTGGATTGATTGAAGATCGAGCCGCACCAGTTGCGGTCCGAACCGATGTTGGCGACGCCGGCGATCGCGGTGTCGTGCTGCCCATAGAGCGAGCCGTCGATCACTCGCGCAACAGTGGAGCCCCGACCGCGGGCCCAGGTATCGGCACGCAGCACTTCCTCGTACAGTGTGCCGAGGTAGACGAAGCTGGTCTGCTGGCCCAGGTATTCCTTGGTGATCTCCAGCTCGAGCATCAGGTGGGTGCGCGGCATGGCACCAAACAGCGGATGAAAGGGCTCGCGCGGCTGGAAGTCGAGCGGACCGTTCTTGACCTGCAGGATCACGTTGCGGTCGAACTTGCCGTCGAGCGGCTTGAAGATGTCGTAGGACTGGCGGACGCGATCCTCGGAGTGCGGGTTCGTCGAATAGACGAACGCGCGCCACATGACGATGCCGTGGTGGGGGGCGAGCGCCTCCGCGAGCAGATTGGCGCCTTGCGCCTGGGTGCGGCCGTAGTTTTCAGGGCCCGGCTCCCCTTCGGAATCGGCCTTCATCAGAAAGCCCCCGAAATCCGGCACCGCCCGATAGATCGCGGCCACTTTGTGCCGCCACCAGGCCTGCACCGCCGGATCGAGCGGGTCGGCGCTCGAGAGCTTGCCCACGGTGATCGGTGCGCTGAACGGTACCGACAGATAGACGCGGATCCCGTAGGGCCGCAGCACATTGGCGAGCGCCGCGACTTTGGCGAGGTACAGAGGCGTGAGGATCCACGGACTGGCATTGACGTTGTTCAGCACCACACCGTTGATGCCGACCGAGGCGCACGCGCGCGCGAAGTCGATGTACCGCGGGGAGATGTATTCGGGCAGTTCGCGCCATTTCCAGATCGAGTCGCCCGCGTAGCCGCGCTCGACGCTGCCATTGAGGTTGTCCCAGAAGTCGAGCACGCGGCGGCGGATTTTCGGCCGCGACGCGATGGCGAGCGGCTCGAGCGGCTGGCGGGTCTGCATCTGGCGCAGGAAGCGGAAGACCCCGTACAGCACGCCGATGTCGGTATTGCCGGCGATCACCGTGACGCGGTGGCCGTGAAGCTGCAGCGTGCGGATGACGTAGCCTTGCCTGCCGAGTCTGCGCAGGCCGAGGTGCAGCGGGCGCAGCAACGGTGTGCCCCGCGGAGTACCGAGCACGATTGCGCCGCTGCGGGTGATGGCCGGTTCGCTCGGCACCGGGCGGGCGAGCATGCCCGAGAGCCCGCGCTCGAGCTCCTGAGTGGCCGCGCGCAGGGTCGGGGAGCGCTCCGCCCCCGGCACCACTTCGCTCGCCGCGCGGCGGTAGCGGTGCAGCCAGGCGCCGTGCACCGGTACGTAGCGCAGCCACAGCCGGTAGCCATCCTCGGCGTGCGCCGCGACGGACAGGGCGGGCAGAGTGAGCAGGGCGGCGGCTCCGAGGATCATTGCGCAGCGTCGTGCTGCCTGGGTCAACTGCGACATGAGCCCCCCGGCGATGAGAGTGATTGCGTTGCAAAATGATACCGCTATCAGTAGGCTCGCGGCAATGAACCCCATGCAGCTGAGCGAGGCAACGCTGGCGCAGGCGCGTGCGGCGGTGGCACGCCCGGGCTACGTGCGCGAGACCTGCAGGGTGGGCTGGCTGCACTTTGGTCTCGGCGCGTTTCACCGTGCACATCAGGCGTACTACGCCGATCGGTTGCTCGAGCAGGATCCGCGCTGGGCGATCAGCGCCGTCGCCCTACACAGCAGCGGGGTTCGTGATGCGCTTGCGTCGCAGGATGATCTGTACTGTCTGGTTGAGCTCGCCGAGACGGCCCAGCTGCGCGTCATCGGCGCGCTGCGGGAGATTCTGGTGGCTCCTCGGGAGCAGCCTGCGGTGTTTGCGCGTCTCGAGGGGCCCGAAACGCGTCTCGTGACGCTCACCGTCACCGAGAAGGGTTACTGTCTCGATGGCGACGGCCGGCTCGATCTCGAGCACCCGGACATCGTGCACGATCTGCGCGCCGACGGTGAGGTGCGCAGCGTCATCGGATTCCTCGCCGAGGGCCTTCGCCGGCGGCGCGCGCGCGGCGCCGCACCGTTCGTGGTCGTCAGCTGCGACAACCTGCCGGACAACGGCCCGACGTTGCGTGCGGCAGTCGCTGCATTCGCCGCCGAGCACGACCCGGCGCTCGCCCGCTGGATCGAACAGGAAGTATCGTTTCCGCGCACCATGGTCGACAGCATCACGCCGGCCACTGATGCCAATCTCATTGCGCGGGTCCGCGCCGAGAGCGGCTTGTACGACGCCTGGCCGGTGCAGCGCGAGCGCTTCACGCAGTGGGTCATAGAGGACGTCCCGGCAGCGCGGATCGCCGACTGGGACGCAGTGGGCGTGACGTTGACCCGGGATGTGTCGGTCTACGACCGCGCCAAGCTCAGAGTCGTCAACGGGGCGCACTCGGCACTAGCCTATGTCGGCCTGTTGCGCGGCCATGCGACCGTGGCCGAGGCGATGCGTGATCCGCAGCTCGCGCACTATGTTGAGTGTCTGCTGTGCGAGGAAGTCGCGCCCAGCCTGCGCACGAGCGGTGCACTCGACATCGCGGTATACATCGAGGCGACACTCGAGCGATTTCGCAACCCGAGCATCAGGCATCAGCTCGCGCAGATCGCCTGGGACGGCTCGAAGAAGCTTCCCGTGCGACTGCTGCCGAGTATTGTCGAGGCACTCTCTGCAGGTCGTCCGTTCGCCCGCCTCGCCCTGGCACTCGCCGCATGGATGCGCTTCGTCATCGGGCGGGCGCGCGCCGGCGGTGAGCTCACCGATCCACACGCGCTGCGGCTGCTTGCCCTGGGCCGTGCCTGTACCGATGTGCCGGAGCAGGACGTCGCGCGCTTTCTGGGACTCGAGGACGTCATCCCGCGGACGCTCTCGGCAGTGCCGCAGTTCGAGACTGCAGTTACGGAGGCTTACCGGATGCTGGGTGCCAGCGGCGCGCGGCTGGGCACTGAGCGCGAGTAGAGCGTTGCCATGGTCCCGTGCAGGCCGCCGCCAGTGCCTGTGCGCCCGAGGGGAGCCGACGCTCACGGTCCAGAGCAATCGTGCCGGACGTCGCGCAGGATGGCGGCTCGGCGGTCGGGGTGCCGGCGCCGTGCATGCCGAACGTCGGTGGCGAGGAGTTGGGGGGGGGAGCGGATGGAGTATGTGCGCAGGATCGTTGCGCGCACGACGCAGGTCGTCGTGCGGTCCGCGCCCGACGTGCGCGATCTACTGCATTGCGCAGGACTTGGAACACGGCTGCTTTGGGACCGTCATGCGAGTCTGCAACGGCGTCATCTCGATTGAGACCAGGACTTTACTTGCACGCGCAGGCATTGCGCGTGCGCCTGACGACTTACTGATCTCGAGGAGCGACTTTTGTCAAAGAGCGACAGTGCGGCGTTGCGCCGCATTTTGACCGATAACCTCCAGAGGGGCGCTGAGACGGGTGCGGCGCTGCGGCGTGTCGCGACGGCCGTAGTCGCGATGTTCGTATGCTCGGTGTCAATCGCCGGCACCGGGCAGCTCGCTCGCCGTCCGCCGATGGGATGGAACAGTTATGATGCGTACGGCACGACCATCACGGAAGCGCAGTTTCGCGCCAACGTGCGGTGGATGAGTCAGCATCTGCGCCGCTATGGATGGCGCTACGCGGTGATCGATGCGGAGTGGTTCGTGCGCAATCCAATGCCGTCCGGCGGGGCCCACGGCTCGGTCATGACAGTCGACCGGTACGGCCGTTATCTTCCGGCGCCGAACCGATTCCCGTCGGCGGCCGGCGGTAAGGGCTTCGGTCCGCTCGCGCAGTACGTGCATGCATTGGGATTGAAGTTCGGCATCCATATCCTGCGCGGCATTCCGGTGCAGGCGGTCCAGGAGGACCTGCCGATTGCCGGCTCGGCGTTCCGTGCCCGTCAGGCGGCGGTGGCCAATGCGCCGTGCCCCTGGAACCCGGACAACGACGGTGTGGCAGCCAACGCAGCAGGGCAGGCGTACTACGACTCGATCGTCAGGCTCTATGCCCGCTGGGGCGTCGATTTCATCAAGGCGGACTGCATCGCGAGTCACCCGTACGCCGCGGCGGAGATCGGCATGCTGGCGCGGGCGGTGCGGGCCGCGGGGCGGCCGATGGTGCTCAGCCTCTCCCCCGGACCCGCGCCGCGGAGCCGGCTCGCCCAATTGCGCCGCGACGCCAACCTGTGGCGCATCTCGAATGATGTCTGGGATCTGTGGCGCAGCTCGAAGCCGTATCCGCAGGGCCTGGAAAATCAATTCAGGCGCCTCGCGCGGTGGGCGCCCCTGGCGCGCTCGGGGCACTGGCCGGATGCGGACATGCTCGCGATCGGTTACCTCGGTCCGAAGCCCGGACTGGGTTCGGCACGCTGGAGCCGCCTGACTCACGCCGAGCAGCGTACCTACATGACGCTCTGGTGCATCGCTCGCTCGCCGCTGATGATCGGCGCGAACCTCACGCGCATGAACCGGTGGACACTGTCTCTGCTCGACGATCCGCAGGTCATTGCGGTCGATCAGCAGGCGCGCGATGCCCGTCAAGTGCTCGCCCGCCACGCCTTCGTGGTGTGGACATCACGACCGCAACACGGCGGCGGGTGGTACCTGGCGGCGTTCAATCTGGCTGCACGGCCGCGCACGCTGAACGTGCCATGGCGAGAGCTCGGACTGGTGCCGGGCCACTACCGCCTGCGCGACCTGTGGCAGCGGCGAACGCTCGGTCGTGCGAACGCCCTGAAGGTGCGGCTTGCCGCGCATGGCTCAGTGCTCTATCGGCTGCGGCGCTAGCCGCGCCGTGTCGTTTGGACTGCGCAGGAGCTGACCCCGATGCGACGGCGGCACTTCTTCAAGTTGATGGCCGGCACAGCCGCTGCGGCATCACTGCCCTTGCCGACCCGGGCCACGGGACAATCGCCGGCCGCGCCGCTGCCGCGCGGCTTCGACCGTGATGCCTATGACTATGCTCAGTTCTGTGCCACGGCCGAGCGCGAGCGCATCTTCTATGCGCTGCGCGGGCATGCGATCGACGCGCAACGGCTGAACGAATCGCACTGGCGGCCGACCGGCTGGGGGCACCCGCCGCCGTTGCCGGTGCCGGGGGGCTCGTGGGACGGGGTGCCGCTTGAGGCGCCACTCCCTGGGCTGGCGGGGCAGGGACCGTTTGCGCCGACCTGGGATTCGCTCCTTCATTACGAGTGTCCGAAGTGGTACCGGGATGCGAAGTTCGGCATCTGGAACCACTGGAGCCCGCAGTGCGTGCCGGAGGACGGCGACTGGTATGCGCGCAACATGTACATCCAGGGTGGCTCGAGGTCCGGGGCCGCGAGCGCGCAGTACGATTATCAGCGGGCGCATTACGGCCATCCGTCCCGGTTCGGTTACAAGGATCTGTGTGCACAGTGGACGCTGCTGAACTGGCAGCCCGATGAACTGATGGATTTGTACGTGCGCGCCGGTGCGAAGCTGTTTCTGGCGCTCGCCAATCACCACGACGGCTTCGACGCCTGGAACTCCGCGCATCATCCCTGGAATGCACACAACATCGGCCCGCACCGCGATGTGATCGGCACCTGGGCGCGCTCGGCGCGCCGGCGCGGTCTGCGCTTTGGCGTCACGGTGCATCAGGCGCGCAATTGGTGGTGGTTTCAGACGGCGCACGGTGCGGACCAGAGCGGTCCCTATGCCGGTGTACCCTACGACGGACATCTGACGCTCGCCGACGGCAGGGGTCAATGGTGGGAGGGCTACGATCCGCAGCAGCTCTATGGACCGAAGCACCCGTTCGATGCGCTGCCGGACGTCTCCTATGTGAAGAACTTCTACGACCGCACGCGTGACCTGATCGATCAGCATGATCCGGATCTGCTGTATTTCGACAATCCGCTGCTGCCACTCGGCTGGGGCGGGATGAACCTCGGGGCGTACTATTACAACCGCAGTCTCGCTCGGCACGGCGGGGCGCTCGATGCCGTCATGACGGTGAAGGACGTGCCGGCGCGCCTAGAGAAATCTGTGGTCGCCGACATCGAGCGCGGGCTGAGCGGACACATCCGCGCCTATCCCTGGCAGTCCGAGACCTGCTTGGGCGACTGGCATTATCAGCGCGCGCTGTACAATCAGCCTGGAGAGTACGGCGGCTACATGCATCCGCGCGAGGTGGTCCATTGGCTGATCGATACAGTGAGCAAGAACGGCACCTTCATCCTGAACGTGCCAGGCAAGCCCGACGGCACGATCGACGCCAAGGAGCGGCTCATTCTGCTTAAGATCGGCGCCTGGCTCGCAGTGAACGGGGAGGCGATCTACGGCACGCGTCCGTGGACCGTGTACGGGGAGGGACCGAGCACGATCCACCCGGGGTCCTTCCAGGGCAAGAGCGTGCAGCGGCTTTCGGCCGCCGACATACGCTTCACGCGCAACCAGGCCGCAACAGTGGTGTATGCGATCGCGCTCGGGCGGCCCCGGGAAGCGCTGCTGATCCGTTCGCTCGGAACGGACGCAGCAACGCGGCCGGGACGGATCCGACACGTCGAGTTGCTGGGAGAGCCACGCACGCTGCAGTGGCATCAGAGCGGCGCGGGTCTGAGCGTCACGCTGCCGCTGCGCCGCGACTACGACACGTATGCGCTCGCGCTGCGCGTCCATTTGAGTTGAGGTCGAGGAAACTTGATGAGAGGCATCAGTGAGGTCAACCGTGAGTGAATCATCCGCACGCCAGCCGATCCGCATCGCGCAGCACGGCTACGCGCTCGATGTTCTGGCCCATCTCGGCGGCGCGCTCGCAGGGCTGCAGTTCCAGGGGCAAGATGTTCTGCGGCGGGTAGCCGCCGGGATCGATGAGCCGCTCGATAGTGCCGGATTTGCGCTGATGCCGTTTGCCAACCGGATCGCGCACGGGCAGTTTCGCATCGGAACGCGCACCGTGCAGCTTGATCCCAATGCGCCCGGCCAGCAGCATCCGCTGCACGGGCAGGCCTGGCGCGCGCCCTGGACGGTAGAGCTTCGCGAGGCGGCTCGGCTGGCGCTCGCCTACGAGCACACGGCCGGGGAGTGGCCTTGGGCGTACCGGGCGCGGCAGGTGTTCACGCTGAGCGAGTCGGGGCTCGAGGTCGATTTAGCGCTCGAGAACCGCGCCGCCGAACCGATGCCGGCGGGCATTGGCTGGCATCCTTACGTGCGGCGAACTCCGGCCGCCCGGCTGCGGGCAACAGTCGAGGGCGTGTGGCTTGCCGATGCGCAGTGCCTTCCGACCGCGCTTGCATCGCCGGAGGCGACTTGGGATTTTCGTGACGGCGTGTTGATGCCGCCGACGCTCGTGGATCACTGTTATTCTGGGTGGGATGGCCGGGCGGAACTCGTGCTGCCGGAGGAGCACTTGTGCGTACGCATTGCAGCGGAGGAACCATTGCGCTGGCTGCACGTCTACAGCCCGCCTGGGGAGTCATTCCTGTGCATCGAGCCGGTCAGCCACATACCGGATGCGCTGAACCGTGCCGAGCCGCCGACAGTGAGTGGTCTGAGGCTGCTCGCGCCGGGCGCGTCGCTGCGCGCGCGCGTGATGCTGACGGTGAGCCGGACACCATTGGGCGCGTGAACGGCCGGATGGGACTGCGGTGCCGGGGCCGGGTCGGACGGCGTCAGATCAGACGAACGGCTCGATATCGTGAAAACGGCTGTAGTCGATCCGATCGATTCCGTCGGCACTCGCAATGAGGATATCGGCGAACGAGTGCTGCCAGCGCAGCATGTCGGGCAGGTATTCGTGACGC
>JAJXWE010000056.1 GCA_021781775.1 Pseudomonadota bacterium
CCGGGCGTTCCTCTCCACCGCCCCGCGGCCGGTCTTCGTCGGGCTGGCGTTCTTCATCTGCTACACCTTCCTCGCGCTGCGCCTGAACTTCGAGCACCCGTCCGTTATCAGCACCATCCGGCATTATTTCGACGCGTTCTGGGCGCTGTTGCCGGCAACGCTGATCAGCCTGCTGCTCTACCGTTACGCGCGCGAGGGCACACTGGCGTTCTTCAGGCGCAACGGTGCCGGGGTGTTCTGGGCGTCGTGCCTTCTGTTCGGGGCCGCGCACGCGGCGGTCTATTCCAACACCCCGGCCTGGTGGACGCTCGTGCTGGCGCTGCCGCAGTTTCTGGTGGGGGTGGGCCTGGCCTATATCCGTGTCGCCTTCGGCCTGCGCTGGAGCGTGGCGACGCACCTGGCGTTCGACGGGCTCATCGTCTTTACCGCATGGCTCTACCTGGCCGCCCCGAGCGGCAGCCTCGGGCGCGAGGCAATCCACCTCGCCATGGCGGCACTGGCCGCCCTGATCCTGGTCTACGGTCTGGTGGTCTGCTGGCGGGTGCTGCGCCAGTAGCGGTTCGCCGCCTCCCGGAGGGAGGCGGCGAACCGGTGCCTCAGAGCAGGTGTTCGCCGGCCGCGGTAACGGCACGCAGTCGCGCTTCTCCCTGGCGCGCCCGGCTTTCCAGCGTGTTGAACGCAGCGATCTGCGCCGGATCCGGTGCGCGGTAATCCAGCCCGATGCTCGACTGCAGAAACGCCAGGAAGCTGCGCAGCCTCATGTTGTTTTCCGTGTCGCCCTCGCTCGAACGCAGGCGGCGCTGCACCACGGCGTGCAGGGCGTCGTGGATTTCCTTGAGTACCGGAGCGGCGGCGGCCGCATCGACCTTGTGTGCGGCAACCGCCTTGACCAGGCGACGGCGCAGCAGGATGGCCGCGTTGATGTCGCGGTCGAGGACGTCAACCGAGCGGTGCAGCGCGAGCTGCAACGCCAGGTGTTGCTTCAGGATCGCCGCGGTCGTGTGCACCCGCGGATCGAGCTTCACCCGCAGCGTCTGCCGGTAAGAGTGTCCGCCGTAGCGCAGCACGACCGTGTAGAGCCCCGGGTTGACCAGCGGGCCCTGCGAACTCGCCCCGAGGCCATCGGTGACCTCGGGGTTCTCCCAGCCGATCGCGTCGGTGGCGTCGGCGTAACGCAGATTCCACTGCAGCGTGTTCATGCCCGGGGACATCGCCGTTATCTTCCGGTCGGCAATTTTCTTCGCCTGGGAGGGCAGCAAGTTGTCGCGCACGGTGGCCGGTTGCTTCTTCTGCTTGACCTTCAGGTGCAGGCTGTAGTGCTGGATGACGTTGCCCTGGGCGTCGAGGAACGTCAGGCTGGCGTGCGTCTTGCCGTCATAGTTGGCCGGCAGATGGAAGAATACCGTGGCGCCGAACGGCGGGTTGGTGCCGACGGACTCGTGCCTCTCGGCCTCGGGGTCCTGGCCGTACGCGTGCGTCAGCCACGCCGTCTGGGGCGCATACAGGAAAGCCGCGTCGGCCGCCGGTTGGGCCGCGTGCGACATCTGCTCGAGCAGTGCCAGGTTGCCCAGGATCCAGAACGAGCGGCCGTGCGTGGCCGCCACGATCTCGCCCTCACGGGTGTCGATAGCGAGGTCACGAACCTGGACGTGCGGCAGATTGATCCCGAGCGGCGTCCAGTGCGCGCCGCCGTCGAGACTGGCATAGACGCTATTGCCGGTGCCGAGGAACAGCAGCGAGGCATCGTCCGGGTCCTGCTTGATCACGAATACGTACTGGTCGTCGGGCAATCCAGTCGTCAGCATCGACCAGTGCTTGCCGTAGTCCGTGGTCTTGAACACGTAGGGGTGGTAGTCGTCCCACATGTAGCGCGAGGCGGTCAGATAGGCGGTGCCCGCGGCGACATGCGACGGCTCGATCGAGGTGATCTCCGCCCACTCCTTCAGTTGCGGCGGGGTGATCAGGCGCCAGTGCTTGCCGCCGTCGGCCGTCACGTGCACCAGTCCGTCCTGCGAGCCTGCCCAGATCACCTTCGCGTTCACCCGCGAGACCGCGAGCGCCGAGATGTCCGGGAACACCTCCGCACCGGTCTGATCCAGGTCGATCGGGCCGCCCGTGGGACCCTCGGTCGCCGGGTCGTTGCGCGTCAGGTCCGGGCTGATCACCTTCCAGGTGCGGCCATGGTCCTTGCTGACCATGACATACTGGGAAGCGAGGAACAGATCCTGCGGATCGTCCGGCGAGAAGAAGATCGGGTGCGTCCACCCGAAGCGGTACTGCATCCGCGCGGCATCGCCGCCATCCATGTACATCGGCGATGGGCTCACGTCGCGGCGCATGCCGGTGAGCCGGTTGTAGCTCTCCATCACCGTGTAATAGTCGGAGCCGTAGGTCACGTAGCGGCTCGAGGGCTTGGGCGCGACGAACGTGCTCTCCCCGAGCGCCACCGAATGCCACGCGGACACGGGAATGGCGCCGCCCGGCAGCGCGCTCGGGCCCTCGTACGAGCCCTCGTCCTGCTGCGCGCCGTACACGTTGAACGGGAACGCCTGGTCGATAGCGACGTGGTAGAACTGGCCGGTCGGCTGGTTGTGCTCGGTGCTCCACGTCTTGCCGCCATCGGTGGACACCGTCGCCCCCCCGTCATCGCCGACCAGCAGGATGTTAGGGTGCTGCGGATTGATCCACACGATGTGGTTGTCGCCGTGGCGCATGTGCAGCAGCGCGAACGCCTTGCCGCCGTCGTGCGACACCCACGTGCCGTCGACGTTGGGCACGTACAGCGTGTTCGGATCGGTCGGATCGACGAACACCGAGGTGTAGTAGAAACCGCGCTGGCGCAGACTCCAGTTGTCGTTGACGTGCTGCCAGGTCTGGCCGGCGTCGCTCGAGCGGAATACGCCGCCGCGCTTCGACTGGATGATCGCGTAGACGACGTTCGGGTTGCTGGCGGCGACCGACACGCCGATGCGGCCGAGCAGACCGTGCGGCAGCCCAGGGTTGCGCGAGATGTTCGTCCAGTGCGCGCCGCCGTCGGTGCTCTTGTACAGGCCACTGCCCGGGCCGCCGTCGATCAGCTTCCACGGCAGGCGCTGTGCCTGCCACATGGCCGCATACAATACCTGCGGATCGCGCGGATCCATCACCACGTCGATAGCACCCGTCTTGTCGTTGACGAACAGCACCTTGTGCCAGGTCTTGCCGCCGTCGGTGGACTTGAACACGCCGCGGTTCGGGTCGGGCTTGAACACGTGCCCCATGGAGGCGACATACACGATGTCGGGGTTGTGCGGGTCGACGACGATCGCGCTGGTCGTGCGGGTGTCGGCGAGTCCGGCGTACTTCCAGGTCTTGCCGCCGTCGACCGACTTGAACATGCCATCGCCGGTGACCATGTCGTTGCGGATGTCCGCCTCGCCGGTGCCGACGTAGATGATATTGGCGTTCGAGGGGGCGACGGTGATGGCACCGACGCTGCCGCTCGCCGAGGTCCACTTGCCGTCGGTGATGTTATGCCAGCGGATGCCGTAATCAGTGCTCTTCCAGACGCCACCGTCCACCGAGCCCATGTAGAACAGGTTCTGCTGGCCCGGTACGCCCGTCACTGCGACGACACGTCCGCCGATGTCCGGTCCGATGCTGCGCCAGGTAAGTTTGCCACCGAGAAATGTCTGCAGGGGCGCGGCGTGCGCGACGAGCGGTGCGCCCACGAGCGCCGCCAGCGCCAGGATCAGGGATCTGCCGCGGACGAGGCGTGCATCGACGTGGATCATTCAAGTTCCCCTTGTGATGACGGGGCGTACGGAGCGCCGCCGCATGTGATCGAGCCAGCTTAACGGACTCGATCGGGGCCCGCAATGAACCCCCGGGTGTTGCGGACCGTGTCGAAAGCCGCGGGAAAACCGCCTGCCTGCAGGCGGACGCGTCGCGGATCGCAGTGTGCCGCTACCGTGGTGAGGACGGTTACGGCGAGCGCACGCCGAACATGCTTGTCACCGGCATCGACGATCGGACGCATTTGAGCGATAGGGCGATGGAGGCGGCGGGCGAGGGATCCGCGTTATGGCGAGCGGCTCTGCCGCGCTGCTGCCCGGCACGGGCGGTGGACAGCCGGGGCGGGCGTCCGGTGGTGTTCTGGATCCGGCACAAAGGTGGCTGGCCGCGCCGTGCCGGGGCTTGCGCACCGGAGGCGAGTTGTCGCCGTGTCCGAGCTGCCGCACTATGCCGCGGCACCTATCCCGCACAATTTCCCGAGGAGAGACCCGTGATCAAAGTGAGTGTGATGTATCCGAACACGCCGGGGGCGCGATTCGACCACGACTATTACCGTGACCGCCACATGCCGCTCGTCAAGCAACGGATGGGTGAGGCGTGTCGCTACTACACCGTGGACAAGGGGCTCGCGGGGGGCGATGCCCAGACGCCGGCGACCTACCTCGCCATGTGTCACATCTTCTGCGACTCGCCCGAGGCGTTCGCGGCGGGATTCGGGCCGCACGCCCAGGAAATACTGGCCGATATCGCCAACTACACGGATCTGACGCCGGTCATCCAGATGAGCGAAGTTGTGGTCGGCCACTGAGCCGGCCACTTACCGCCGCGCAGCGGCGGGCGGGCGGGGGGTTCTGCCGAGCACGAGCGCGATCAGCAGGCCGGCGAGCGCCATCACCGGAATCGACACGTATCCCCAGTGCGCCACCAGGGGGCCGCTGCACACGATGCCGAGCGCGGTGGCCAGCGCGAGCGCTGCATTGAGCAGTCCGACTGCCGCGCCTTCGCTGAACGGCGTCAGGCTGGCGCCCAGATCCGTGCCGGCGACGCTGAGCAGCGGCCAGGCGATGACCAATACCACGAAGCCGACGGTTCCGAACACGGCGCGGCCGCCGACTTGCGGCAGGAACGGTGCGAGCAGCAGCGCGAAGCCAACGACGCGCATCCACAGGCCGAGTCGGTAGATCCGGCCTGCCCCATAGCGCGCGGTGAGACGGCCGGTAAGGATGTACAGCGCGATGCCGACCGCGGCCGCAGTCGCGTAGATCAGCGCGCTGGCATGGGTGTCGATGCCGTAGCTGTGTGCCAGCATCAGCGGGAAATACGAGAAGAACGCCGCCACGGCAAAGGCGAATGCGAACCACGACAGGAGGAAGCGGCTGAAGGGCGTGTCGAGCGCCCCGGACACCCCGCGCAGGCCCCGCAGGTTCAACCAATCGACGTGCAGCCCGATACCCGAGGGCCGGCTGAGCCGCGGAAAGCGCGCCAGCGCCCGGATGTCGAGCCGGGCGTGAACCGGCGGGTGGCCGCTCCCGGCAGGCTGCGCGGATCCGGCGGTACGGGCAGGCAGGCCGATGCCGCCCACCGCCGCGGCGACGGCCACGAGCGCCGCCGATCCCCACAGCGCCGCCGCAAACTCCCCGGCCGAGACGGCCGCGGCAGCGATCAATCCCAAGACCTCGCCCGCGGCATTGAAGCTCTGCAGCCAGCCGATGCGAGCCTCCCACTGCGCCTGCGGCGCAAAGTCGACGACGAATAGCGTGGCGAGCGTCGCAGCGCCGCCCGAGCCGGCGCCGGCGGCGAACGCGCCCGCCAGCCACAGCGGTAGCGCCGTGAACAGCAGCAGCACCGTGATGCCGGCGCCAGTGAGCAGGAAACTGCCGACGAACAGCCGGTGATGCGCCTGGGTGCGCTCGGCGCTCATCCCCCACAGAGGCGAGCTCAGCAGTCCGAAATTGTAGGCGCCGAGCACGTAGGCGACCGCCGCGAGACTGTGGGACTGTGCCTCGACGGCGAGCGGCAGCAGCACCGGCAGGAGGCCCGCAGTCACCATGCCGAGCAGGAGGTACGCCAGGTACCACGGACGGATGAAGCGGCGTGGTGCGCCCAATGCACCCAGCACCAGCTCCAGGGGGTCGGCGCGTCGCCTGCGTTCAGTCTGCGGGGTCGTCAATCGTCGTGATGCCTTTGGAGCCGCCGGGAACACATATTATAAGTATCGGTGTCCGACCGATCCACCCGCGGCGGTCTGTGCGCAATGCCCCGGTGCGGCATCCGTTCTGCGCCGCCACGCGGCCAGGACCCCAATCGAAACAATGTTCCGCGCCCTCTGCCGGACAATGCTGCGCTTCAACAGGGCGATTCCGAGGGCGAGACGTGAGCAGCAGGGCCGAGGCATTCGAGCATTGGATCCGCACCGCGTTCGTCGACATCAACACCGAGCTCGAAGAGCACTACTTCGCTGCAACCGACCGCTCGCAGGTGACGGGCGTGGGTGAGCCCTTGAAGCAGGCACTGCAGGCTGAGGGACACGCGCACGTTCTCGCTCTGCTCCAGGAAGGCAACACCGGCGATGGTTTCCAGAGCGGCCTTGGGGTCCTCGGCAGCGTCGGCATGTATCTGGCCGCGCTGCGCCGACACGAGCTGACCAACCCGGCGCGCGAGGAGCGCTCGCCCTTCCCGGAGGCCTCCGCGCTCGCGCTGCACGTCGGCGCCTCGCTCGGCATGGCGCCGCGGTTCGCCACCAGCCACCTGGCGACGCACAACCGCGCGCGGGCCGGCGTGCGCAAGAGCTTCACGCGGCTGCGCGACGAATTTCTTTTCATCGACGAGAACACCCGCGGCATCCTCTCGCTGCAGCTCGCCGCCGATGCGCTGACCGCCATAGTGCACCTGGGCGTGTCCAGTCCGGTCGCCGATGTGATGTTCACGGCAGCCAGGCGCTCGCTCGAGGAGGTGCTGCGGATCAATACTCGTCTGATGGAACAGCTGGACGTCGAGCGGTTCTTCTATTCCGTGCGGCCCTACTACAAGCCGTATCGCGTCGGCCGGCAGGAGTATCGCGGCGCCAACGCGGGCGATTTCGCGGGCATCAACGAGCTCGATCTGCTGCTCGGGGTGTGCCGCGCCAACGACCCGTACTACGCGCAGCTGTTGGTGGACAAGATGCTGTTCATGCTCCCGGCGGACCAGGCCCGCCTGCGCGAGTGCATGACCTACAAGAGCTTGCTCGATGAGCTGCTCGAGCTGATGCCCGCGCACCGTCACGCGGACTGGTTCCGGCGCAATGCGCAGGCCTACCTCGAGGTGTGCGATCTGTTCGGCCGCTACGCCGCCCAGCACCACGACGGTCTGGTCAGCCGGTTCATCGCCGCGCCGGCCGCGACTCTCGAGGCGCGGAGCCTCGAGGGCATCACCGCCAGCGGCCCGCCGCTGCCGGTGTTGCTGCGGGCGCTGGAAGTACTGCGTGACCTGCGCCTCGGTGCCGCACGGCGGGACATCGCGACGCGTCACGAGGATCTGGTCCGCCTGCGCGCGGCGATCACCGGCTGACGGCGCGCAGCCACCGTCCGTCTACGGCGTCCACCGCGGGGCGATCAGGCGGCGTCTGCCGTCGGCCGATCGCGCGATGCCGGGCTCGTCCAGGCGCTCTCGGTCCCACAGCTCGCAGGTCACCTCGCGGTGCCGTTGGTCGAGCGCCTCGCAATAGTTGGTGTACAGGCACAGGCGCACCTCGGCGCCGCGGCCTGAGCGCACTTTGACGAACCAGTCTGGGTCGGCCAGGGCCTGGCGCGCAAAGCCCACCGCGTCTGCGGTTCCGTCGGCGAGGATCGCCTCAGCCTGCTCGAAGTTGTGGATGCCGCCGGCGACCACCAGCGGCGTGGCGTGACCCGCGGCGCGAATCGCCCGGCGGATGTACGCCGCCGGCTCTAGATTGCGACCGAACGGGCCGCGCGCGTCGGAGTAATAC
>JAJXWE010000057.1 GCA_021781775.1 Pseudomonadota bacterium
GCGAGCGGGTCGGCCCCGCTGGTCGGCTCGTCGAGGAACAGGATGCGCGGCTCGTGCAGCAGCGCCGCCGCCATGGCGAGGCGCTGCTTGAAGCCCCCGGGCAGATCGGCGGCCGCGCCGCTGGCCCGGGCGAGCTCGAACTGGCGCAATGCCCAGTCGATCCGCGCGCGCCGCGCCGCGCCGCGCAGGCCGTAGGCGCTGGCGAAGAACTCCAGGTTCTCCCGCGCGCTGAGCGGGCCGTACAGCGAGAATTTCTGCGCCACGTAACCGAGCTGCGCACGCGCGGCATCGCCGGCGGCTCTGACGTCCACCCCGCCGATGCGCAGCACCCCTGCGCTCGGGGTGAGCAATCCGCACAGCATGCGGAACGTGGTGGTCTTACCCGCCCCGTTCGGCCCGAGCAGCCCGAAGATCTCGCCCCGCGCGACGCTGAAGCTCACGCGGTCGACGGCCGCGAAGCTGCCGAAGCGCTTGACCAGGTTGACCACCTCGATGACCGGACCGCTCGAGGTCGCCGGCGGGTGGGCAAGAACGATCTCCCCGCGCGTCTCGGGCGCGAGCGTGCGCCGCAGCAGCACCATGAACCCATCCTCGAAGCGCGGCGCGACCGCGGTGCCGCCGGCGGCCACGGCGCTTTCGGCCTGCGTCCACACGCTGCGGACCGTGCCGGCGTCCGGGACGGCATCGATCAGCGCGTCCGAGGCAAGCAGGCGCGCCTGCAGCCGGCGGGCATTGTCGGGCTCGATCGGCCGTAGCGCGAAGGCGCGGCCCGCGGCAAGTCGGGTGATCGCCTCGGGGGCGTCCTCGGCCAACACCCGCCCGCCCTGCAGAACGACTACCCGGTCCGCGCGCTCGGCCTCGTCCAGGTATGCGGTGCTCATCAACACCGTCAGCGCCTGCTCGCGCACCAGGTGGCGCACGATCTGCCACAGCTCGCGCCGCGAGAGCGGATCGACGCCGACGGTGGGCTCATCGAGCACCAACAGCTGCGGCGGGCGCACCAGCGTGCAGGCGAGGCCGAGCTTCTGCTTCATGCCGCCCGAGAGCCGCCCGGCGAGCCGTGTCTCGAAGCGCCCGAGGTCCGTCATGTGCAGCAGCTGCGGGTAGCGCTGCGCGCGCTCGGTGCTCGTGACGCCGTGCAGGTCGGCGTACAGGTCGAGGTTCTCGCGCACCGTCAGGTCCTCGTACAGGCCGAATTTCTGCGGCATGTAGCTCACCTGCTCCTGGATCCGCTGCGCCTCGCGCGCCGGATCGAACCCGAGCACGCGCAGCGTGCCGCGCTCGGCAACGAGCAGTCCGCAGATGAGGCGGATCAATGTGGTCTTGCCCGCCCCGTCCGGGCCGATCAGCGCGGTCAGCTGCCCGGCGGGCACGGTGAGCGACACCCCCGAGAGCGCCGGGGCGCGCGGCCCGAAGGATTTGTACACCTCCCGGCACTCGAGCACCGCGGCCGCCGCAGCGTTCACGGCTGTGTCCCGCCGCCGCGGCTCAGGTAGACCGTTGCGGGCATGCCCAGACGCAGATCATCGTGCGGGTCCTTGACGTAGACGCGGATCTCATACACCAGGCTGGTGCGCAGGTCCGGTGTTTCGATGGTCTTCGGGGTGAATTCGGCCTCGGAGGAAATGAACCCGACCCAGCCGGGGAAGCGCCGGTGGGCGAAGGCATCGACCGCGACGCTGGCGCGCATTCCGGGGCGGACACGGCCCAGGTCCGATTCCGGGATGTAGGCGCGCACCCACTTCGGGTTGGTGATCGCCAGCGTCAGGACCGTCTGCTGCGGGGAGGTCATGTCGCCGGGCTGCGCGACCCGTGTGCGGACCACGGCGGGCAGCGGCGAGCGCAGCACGGCATCGGTGAGTTCCTGGCGCAGCAGAGCCACTTGCGCGTGGTCGGCGGCGAGCAGCGCAGCGGCCTGCGCAATGTCCTCGCGGCGCGGACCGAGCACGGCCAGCCGCAGCGCCTCGCGCGCCACGTGGGTGCGCGCCGCGGCCACCGCGGCGGCGGCGTGCGTGTCGGTGACATCCTGCCGACTCACCGCCCGTCCGCCGGAGCGGCGAAAGACGTTGGCCACGCGAACGTATTGCGCGAGCGCCTGCTGTTGCTGGGCGCGTGCGAGCAGCAGGTTGGCGCGCGCCTGGGCGATCTCCTGCGGCCGGCTGCCGTGCTGCAGCCGCTCGAGCACGGCGCGTTCCGCGGCCGCCTGGGCTACCGCCTGCGCGAGCATCGGGCGCAACCGGCTGGTGTCGAGCCGCGCCACCACCTCGCCGGACTGCACGCGATCCCCCTCGTCGACCGCGATGCTCGCGATCCGCCCGCTGTCGTTGAACGCCAGATCGACCTCGCGCACATCGACGTTGCCGTACAGCACGATGTCCGCACCCGCACCGTTGCGGTGTCCGTACCACCAGCCAAGGACGGCCACCACACCGACCACACCGGCGAGCAGCGCCAGTGCGCGCACGGGGCGCCGACGGGTGCCCGGCTGCATCGCGGCGGGCTCGGGGGAAGACTCGGTCACTGCCGCACTCCTTGGTTTGCCTGGGCAAATTTTCTATCGCTTGATACTTTTCTGTCAACTGATATTATTTATACTCCCGGACCGGGAACCGACCGCAGACCGACGCATCCGACATGGCGAACCCTTCCCGCATTCCACGCGCGCTCGGCACACCGCCGCGCACGGCGGCGCGACGACGCGCCAGCCCGCGCCGCTATGCCTGCGGCCACGACACGCGGCGGCGCATCCTCGAGACCGCGATCACGCTGTTCGCCCAACGCGGCTTCCAGGGCGCCTCGACCCGCGCCATCGCACAACGCGCGCGCGTCAGCCTGCCGGCCCTGCAGTACTACTTCGGCGGCAAGCAGGGGCTACACCAGGCGTGCATCGAGTACATCACCGCCGACGTGCGCGGGCGACTCGGTCCGCCGGCCGAGCGCGCCGGCGAAGCGCTTGGCGCCGGGGCGCTCAGCCGCGAGCAGCTGCTGCAGCTGCTGCGCAGCGTGATCGAACCGTTGATCGAGGCGCTCGCCACCGATCGGCCGGAGAGCTGGGCGCTGTTCTTCGCGCGCGCGCAGAACGAGCAGAGCGAGGCGTTCGAAGCCATCCAACAGCTGATCTCCGGCCGGCTGCTGCAGCTGCTCACCGAGCTCATCGCCCGGCTGCTCGGACAGACCCACCCCGGCCCGGAGGCGCAGATCCGCGCCGTGGCCATCATCGGGCAGGCGACGCTGGTGCGCCGCTCGCGCCTGCTGATGCTCTCGGCGCTCGGCTGGCCGGACTTCGACGCCGACCGCCTGACGCTGCTGAAGTCGGTGCTCTGGCGCAGCATCGAGGCCAGTCTCGGCGGCCCGTGAGGCGCGCGCCGCGGTGCTCGCGCGAGGCAGCCGTGCGCGGTACGATCCAAGCCCCACCGGGCGTGTCCCCACCGTGCCGCAGCCCCCTTCTCCAACCCGAGCGTCCCGAGCGGCCCGCGCGCTGAGCGAAGCACGCGACCCGCTGTTTCGCGCCGGCGATCCGGACTTCATGACCTCGCTCGCGCGCGGCCTGCACGTGATCCGTGCCTTCGCCGGCGTGAACCAGCGCCTGACCATCGCCGAGGCGAGCCGCGCCACGGGACTGACCCGCGCGGTCGTGCGCCGCTGCCTGTACACGCTGTGCGAGCTCGGCTACGCGGCCACCGACGGGCGCGCGTTCTTCTTGCAGCCGCGGGTTCTCAGCCTCGGCTACGCCTACCTGTCCACCGCGCCACTGGCCGGTGCCGCGCAGCCGGTGCTGCAGGCGCTCAGCGAGCAGACCGGCGAGGCGACCACGGTCGCCGTGCTCGACGAGGGGGTTGTGGTCTACGTGGCCCGCGCCGCGACGCCGCGCATCATGTCCGTCACGCTCGGGGTCGGCAGCCGACTCGAGGCCTACTGCACCGCGCTCGGACGGGTGCTGCTCGCGGACCTGCCGCCGCCGCAGGCGGCCGCCACGCTCGAGCGCAGCGCGCTGCATGCCCATACGCGCTTTACCGTCACCTCGCGCGAGGCGCTGCTCGAGATCCTCGAGCAGGTGCGCGCGCAGGATTTCGCCCTGAACGATCAGGAGCTGGAGATCGGACTGCGCTCGATCGCCGTCCCGGTGCGCAACGTAGTCGGCGTCACGGTCGCGGCCATGAACGTGAGCGCGCAGGCCTCGCGCCTGTCGCGCCGGGAGTTGCTTGAGACGACGCTGCCGGCGCTGCGCACGGCGGCCGAGCGGCTCGGCGCCCAACTCGCGCCCTAGCGCGCTTTCGCACCACACCGCCGTGCCGGCGCGTACACTGCGCGGATGTTTCGCTCACTGACTCCGGCCGTCTTCGGCCTCATCCTTGCCAACGTCGTGATCTTCCTGCTCGAGCAGATCACGCCCCCCGCGCTCGTCCTGCGCTTCGCGCTCTGGCCGCTCGGGTCTCATTTCCATCTCTGGCAGCTCATCACCTACGCCTTCCTGCACGGCGGGTGGTGGCACATCTTCGGCAACATGTTCGGGCTGTTCGTGTTCGCCCCGGCGCTCGAGCGCACCTGGGGCCCGCGGCGCTTCCTCGGCTATTACGTCGTCTGCGTGATCACCGCGGCGCTGACCGAGATCGCCGTCCTGCATGCCACCGGCAAGAACGAGCCGACCATCGGTGCCTCAGGCGGCGTGTTCGGCGTGTTGCTCGCCTTCGCCATGCTCTTCCCGCGCGCGCAGCTGCTGCTGCTGCTGCCGCCGATCCCGATGCCGGCGTGGCTGTTCGTCTCGCTCTATGGCGTGCTGGAGCTGTTCTTCGGCGTCACCGGCACCGAGCCCGGGATCGGGCACTTCGCGCACCTCGGCGGCATGCTCGGCGGGGCGGTGATGCTGCTCTACTGGCGCTCGCGCGCCAACCGGGGCCGACGTCCTGTCGGCTGAGGCGGGAACTTTCCAGCGGCGGGGCAACTCTATGGCAGCCGGAGAAGGAGGCACCATGATCCGGACTGATCACTTGTGCAAGCGCTACCCAGCGGTGACGGCCGTCGAGGACGTCACGTTCGAAGTCCGCCCGGGCGAGGTGCTCGGATTCCTCGGGCCCAACGGCGCGGGGAAGACGACCACCATGCGGATGCTGGCCGGCTTCCTCGCCCCCACCTCGGGGCGAGCGAGCATCTGCGGCCACGACGTGCAGAGCGAGCCGCTCGCGGCCCGTCAGAGCCTCGGCTACCTGCCCGAGGGCGCCCCGAGCTACGGCGAGATGCGCGTCGGCGCCTTCCTCGAATTCATCGCCGAGCTGCGCCGCCTGCCGGCGGGGCGCAAGCGCGCCAGGCTCGAGTACGTCACCGAACGGCTGCAGCTCGAGAGCGTGCTCGATCAGGCCATCGAGACACTCTCCAAGGGCTTTCGCCGGCGCGTGGGCCTCGCGCAGGCGCTGCTGCACGATCCACCGGTGCTCGTGCTCGATGAGCCGACCGACGGACTCGATCCGAACCAGAAGCACGAGGTGCGCACCCTCATCGAGGAGATGGCAAGGGAGAAGATCATCGTGATCTCCACGCACATCCTCGAGGAAGTCGCAGCCGTCTGCACTCGCGCCATCATCATCGCCCGCGGCCGCATCGTCGCGGACGACACGCCCCTGCAGCTGACCAGCCGCTCGCGCTATCACAACGCGGTGTCGCTGCAGCTCGCCCGGGTCGAGCAGCTCGAGGCCGCACGCGCCGCGGTAGCGGCGCTGCCGGCGGTAGCAGCGGTCGAGGTGAGCGAGCGCGAGGCCCGCGTGACGGCCCTGCCGCGCGCCGGCGCGATGATCCTGCAGGACGTCGCGGCGCTCGCGGCCGGCCAGGGACTGCAGCTGAAGGAGCTGCACCTGGAGTCCGGCCGTCTCGACGAAGTGTTTCGCACCATCACCGCTTGACGGAATTGCCTGGGGGACCCATGCGCAACGTGGCACTGATCCTGCGCCGCGAACTCGCGAGTTATTTCGCGACGCCGCTCGCGTACGTATTCATTCTCATCTTCCTGGTGCTGGCCAATGCCTTCACCTTCTACGTCGGCGGTTTCTACCAAAGCGGCCAGGCCGACCTGCGGCCGTTCTTCATGTTTCATCCCTGGCTGTACCTGTTCTTGATCCCGGCCCTGACCATGAAGCTGTGGGCCGAGGAGCGCAAATCCGGCAGCATAGAGCTGCTGATGACACTGCCGGTGCGGGCCTACGAGGCGGTGCTCGGTAAGTTCCTGGCCGCCTGGCTGTTCACCGCCCTCGCCCTGGCGCTCACCTTCCCGATCTGGATCACCGTCAACTATCTCGGTCATCCGGACAACGGCGTCATCTTCGCCTCCTACCTGGGCAGCCTGCTGCTCGCCGGCGGCTTCCTCGCCATCGGCTCGTGCATGTCGGCGCTGACGCGCAACCAGGTGGTGGCCTTCATCCTCGGGGTCGTCGCCTGCTTCGTGCTGCTGCTCGCCGGCTACCCGATGGTGCTCGACGCCTTCCGCGGCTGGGCCCCCGAGACGCTGATCGAGGCGGTCGCCTCGCTGTCGCTGCTGACGCACTTCCAGTCGATCACCCGCGGCGTGCTCGAAGCACGCGACGTACTGTACTTCGCCATGCTGATCGCCTTCTTCCTGTTCACGACGACCGTGGCGGTCGATCTGCGCAAGGCGGACTAGGAGCGCGCCATGATGAAACGCTCGACTCTCGGCTGGGGCTCGGTGGGCGCGCTCGCGCTGCTGCTCATCGGACTGACCATCATCTTCAACTACACGCTGGTGGGCTGGCAGGTCGACCTGACGCAGCACCATCTGTACACGCTGTCACGCGGCACGCGGCGCATCCTCAAGGGCATTCCCGAGCCGATCGACCTGTACTTCTTCTACTCGCGCAAGACCGCCGAGCGGGTCCCGCAGCTGCGCGCCTACGGCGATCACGTCGAGAACTTCCTGCGCGAGATCTCCTCGGCGGCCGACGGCAAGATCCGCCTGCACATCATCGACCCGCGACCATTCTCCGTCGAGGAGGACCGGGCCGCCGCGCTCGGGGTGACCGGCACGCCGATGAACGATGCCGGCAGCAAGTTCTACTTCGGACTCGCCGGAACCAACTCCACCAACGGCCACCAGGCCATTGCGTTCTTCAACCCGCAGAAACAGCGCTTCCTCGAATACGACATCGCCAAGCTGATCTACCGCCTGGCGCACCCGAGCAAGCCGCGCGTCGAGTGGTACTCGGGCCTGCCGATGAGCGGTGGATTCAACCCGCAGAGCGGCCAGATGCGCCAGCCCTGGCTGGCCTACCGCCAGGCCGAGCAGCTCTATGATCTGCACGCGCTGGCGCCGGACGCGGCGGTCATTCCCATCGGCACCCGCGTGCTCGTCCTGGTCGATCCGCGCAACCTCTCGGCCGCCACCCGCTTCGCCATCGACCAGTACGCGCTCGCCGGCGGACACATCATCGCCTTCGTTGATCCACTGGCCGAGACGGCCGCCACGCCTGGAGCGACCCCCCAGCCCGGCGGCACCGGCATGGCGCAGCTGCTCGCCTCCTGGGGCGTGCGCTACGACCCCGGTCAGGTCATCGCCGACCGCTCCCTCGCGCTCAACGTGGCCGGACCCGGCGGAGCGGCGAGCCTCGACCCGCTCATCGTCGGCCTCGGGCAGGCGCAGATGTCGCAGCACGACGTGATCACGGCCGGCCTCTCGAGCATCAACCTCGACACCGCCGGTTCGCTCAGCGC
>JAJXWE010000058.1 GCA_021781775.1 Pseudomonadota bacterium
GATCTGACGGCGGCATCATGGTCACCGCCAGCCACAACCCGTCCGACTACAACGGCATGAAGTTCGTGCGCGAGGAGGCGCGCCCGGTGAGCTCCGACACGGGGCTGAACGAGATGCGCGACATGATTGCCGCCGGCCGCCTCCCGGGCAAGGCGGCCACACCCGGTCGCGAGCACCCGCTCGACATCCGCGAGCGCTACATCGAGCACCTGCTCGGTTACGTCGATCGGCGCAAACTGCGCAAGCTCAAGGTGGTGGTGAACCCCGGCAATGGCGGCGCGGGACTCGCGATCGATGCGCTCGAGCCGTATCTGCCGTTCGAGTTCATCAAGATCAACCATGCCCCCGATGGCACCTTCCCGAACGGCATTCCGAATCCGATGCTGGAGGAGAACCGCGCGGCCACCGCCGAGCTCGTGCGCAGCACCGGGGCGGACGTCGGCCTTGCCTGGGACGGTGATTACGACCGCTGCTTCTTCTTCGACGAGCAGGGCACCTTCATCGAGGGGTATTACCTGGTCGGGCTACTCGCCGAGGTGTTTCTGCGGCGCGAGCGCGGCGGGCGCATCGTGCACGATCCGCGCCTGACCTGGAACACCATCGACGTGGTGCGCGAGCACGGCGGTGAGGCGGTGTTGTGTCGCTCAGGCCACGCGTTCATCAAGCAGAAGATGCGCGAGGTGGATGGCATCTACGGCGGGGAGATGAGCGCACACCATTATTTTCGCGCCTTCTCGTACTGCGACAGCGGCATGATCCCCTGGCTGGTGGCGCTGCAGGTGATCGCCGAGCGCGGGCCGCTCTCCTCGCTGGTCGGGGAGCGCATGCGGCGCTTTCCGGCAAGCGGTGAGATCAACCGCAAGCTCACCAGCGAGGCGCGCTCGATTATCGAGCGCGTGCAGCGTCACTACGCGCGCGGTGCGCTTCTCGTCGATCACACCGACGGCCTGTCGATGGAGTTTGCCGAGTGGCGCTTTAACCTCCGCGGATCCAACACCGAGCCGCTGGTGCGTTTGAATGTCGAGAGCCGCGGCAGCGAGGCGTTGATGCGCGAGAAGACCGAGGAAGTGCTCAGGTTGATCGACGCCTGAGCGGTGGGTGTGAGCGACGTCACACTGACGGTGTCGTCGCTTAAAGACACTGGTTCTCGCGCCCTGATCGGGGTACCTTGCGGGTAACTGACTTCAGCTACCCGAACATCTGGGGGTTCTCATGGCGTTGTGGAAAGATTCAAACTCGCCCGGCTCAGGCTTTGCCGGCGGCGCAGCTCCTGTGGCACCGATGGGGCGCGAGAGCGCACCGAGCGTCGCTCCGGTCCCGGATGCGCCGCGGCGCAGCGCCCGGGATCGTGCCGAGGCGAAGGAGTCCGTGCTCGCCGCCGGACTGACCCTCGAGGGCAAGGTCAACGGCACCGGGCATGTGCGCATCGCCGGGCGCTTCAAGGGCGATGTGCACATCGACGGCACGCTCTCGCTCGATCCCGGTGCGCGCATCGAAGGACACGTCAAGGCCGCAACCGTGATCGTGGCCGGGGAGTTGATCGGCAACATCGTCGAGGCCGAGCAGGTCGATCTGCGCGAGGGCGGACGGATCGAGGGCGACATCAAGGCCGGCTCCTTCACCGTGGCCTCCGGGGCGCGGATGCGCGGCAAGGTGGAGTTCGGCTGGCACTCCGCTGCCGACGCCGATACGCTGACTGAGTCGGTGATCACCGGTACGGTATGAATGCTGCGGCGCGACCGGTGAGCGCGGGCAAGACGCGCGTCTGTCCGCACTGCAAGGCGGTCGTGCTGGAGAGCCTGAGCGTCTGTCCGGGTTGCCGGCATCATCTGCGCTTCGATGCCGAGGCAGCGCAGCGTCAGGAGGCGGCGATCCGGGCGTTCGAGGTGGACGGTGAGATCGCTCACCCCGCGGGGGAGGATCCCTGCGAATACAGCATCGTGGTGACGGTGCGCAACGCGCAGGGCCAACAGATCGCCCGCCAGCTGGTGGCGGTCGGGGCGCTCTGCGGTGGCGAGCACTGCAGCGTCGCGTTGGCGGTGGAAGTGCTGCCGACGCGTCTGGCGGAGCCGCCCGTGCCGGCCGGCGCACCGGTGACGCTCGCGGTCGTGCCCGAGCCGGCCGCGCCGGCGACGGGCGGACGGCGGCTGCCGGATGGCACCGTGCTGATGCCGCCCGGGATGAAGCCGCGGCGTTAGAACTGCCGCTCGGTCTGCACCAGAAACTGCACCCGCTTGATGTTCGAGCCCCCGTCGAGCGGGAAGGCGAGATCGATGTGGATGACGTTGCCGAAGGCGGTGCGCGCGTTGCCGAGCCGCAGCCCGAATCCGGCGTCCTTCAGTAACCCGAGGCTCGGCTGCGCCAGGGGCGCTCGGCCCCAGGTGCGGCCCATGTCGAAGAAGGCCGCCGCGCCGACCCGAAACAGCCGCAGCGGATACCAGTTGCTGAACCAGCGCTCCTCGATGGTGAACAGCGCGCGCGCCGTGCCGTCCTGATAGCGCAGCGGGTAGCCGCGCAGGCCGCTGTCCCCGCCGAGCAGGATCTGGTTGTCGAGCGTGAGGCGCCGGCCGGCCGTGGCACTCACCGCGCTGTAGAGCAGCCACTGCGCGCCCTGCTCGGCGTAGTTCACCACGCTCACGCTGAGCACGCCGTTCTCGAGCGTGCCGTGCAGCAGCCGTCCGGAGAAGCTGCTGGAGACCAGCAGCGTGTCCCCGTGCGGCAGCACGTAACCATCCCCGGTGGTGAAGGCGAACGGCACTTCCGAGCGGCTCGAGCCGAAGCCGCGCGCGGCCCAGCCGACCTGAGCGGTGAAATACGCGCCCAGATCGAAATCCTCGGTGCGATGGATCTGGTTGTGGTTGTGCAGCTTCGCGTACTCGTCCTGCAGGAGATTGAACTGAAGCCACGGATAGATGAAGGTGCGGTTCACCGGCAGGAGCGTCGGGCCGCTCCACAGCGAGCTTGGCGCGAAGTGGTGCTCATCGTCCGTCCAGCCCACGCTGAAGCGCCGGGTCCAGCCGCGCACCAAGCCGCGCGACCAGCCGACGTAGCCCTGCAGCTGGCGGGCATGCTCGGAGAAGCGGTCAATGATCTGCCCGCGGTCGTAGAGCGGCTGATCGAAGGTGGTGTCGGTGAGTGAGAGGCCGCCGGCGTGGCGCGTCTCGAGCGCATAGAACGGCCGGTTGACGATCAGCTGACGCATGCGCCCGTCGCTGAGGTTGCCGTAGGTGGCCGAGACGGTGGTCCAGCCGTCAAACAGGTGGGCGTTCGAGGCCGAGATGTCCGACTCGGTGCGGTCCACCGAGTGCAGGTGCTTCAGCGCCAGCTCCGTGCCCGTGCCGAGCACGTTCAGATCCTCCAGCTGCACGCCGGTGGTGCTCTTGCCGCCGCTGCGCGAGAAGTCGATGCCGGGGTTGAGGGTCCACACGTCCCGCGTGGACACCAGCACATCGACCTTGCCGTCGTGGTAGCGGATCGGGCGGATCGAGGCGTCGTAGAAGTACGGATCGGCGCGCAGCAGTCGGGCCGACTCGTCGATCAGGTGGGCCGAGAAGCGCTCGCCGCTGTGAAAGAGCAGCTGTTTGCGGATCAGGCTGCGGCGGGTGCGCCGATGCAGGCGGTCGGCGAGCCGGAAGAGCGCATGGTCGTCCTTGGGGTTGTGCAGGTTGAAGATGTTCCTGTTGCGGATGATGATCCGCCCGATGCGCGCGCCGCGGCGCTCGAGGTCGGCATCCGAGGGCAGGTGCTGTGCCGGGTGCGCCAGCGCAGGCCCGCTGCGGCTCGTGGCCGAAAGCGGCGCGCCGCTCGCGGCGCACGCCAGAGCGCTCAGCGTCAACGCCGCCCCGAGCCGGGACCATGCGCCGGTGGGTCGGGGGACCCCTCGCGCGGCGCTCACGCGCCCTCTCGGTGCGCTCGGCAGCGCGCGGTGAAAAGATCCCCGTGCGCACATGCTGCGATGCAATCGCGCCAAGGGCGCTGCGCGACGGTCATGGGGCTCACCGGATCGAGAATAGCCTATCGGCCGGCGCGCAGGCGTGCGGATCACCGCGGCACGGCACACCGGCGCGCCCTTCATTGACGCGCACTTCCGCTAACGGATACGCTTCAGCGTACCGCAACGGGATCGCACCATCATGCTCGGGATGTGTCGTGAGCGGGCGAATCAAAGTCGCAGGGCCGGTGTGTTGCTCGCCATGTGCTGTGCCGCGGCAATCGCGACGGCGCACGCGTCGTCGTCGATGATCCTGCGGGCCGAACGCACGGCGGCGTATCACCTCACGCACCACCATCCCTTCACGTTCACCGTGCGTGTTGCGCCCGGTGCGGTGCGCGAGGTGCGCATTCGCCAGCAGCGCGGCTCGATGTTGCTCATCGTGCATCCGCCGCACGGAGCGCCGTGGACGGCGCGCTACTGTCAAAGCGGTGTGGGGTGCGTTCTGCCCGTGACGCTGTGGAGTGCGCGCGGCGGTGTCTTTCAGCTGGTGCTGAAGTTCTTCAGGCACTGTTGCAAGCAGCGCTCGGCGGACGGCACCGTAGGGGTGTCGCGCTCGGGTCCGGCCCGCTCGGCCGATCGGTTGCGCGCGCAGGCCGAGCGCGAGCTCGCCCGGGCCGAGTGGGCGCAGCTGAACGGGCCGAGCACGGCGTGGCCCGCGGCACGGCAGCATTATCGCGCCGCCATCGCGACGGCCCGCCGGATCGATGATCCCTGGGTGTTGCGCGTGGCCTTGCCGGATGAGGCGCGGCTCGACACGTATCAGCTCGGGCACTACCACAGCGCGTTGCGGCTCGCGCGCGCCGCGCTCCAGGTGCACTACGGGGCGGATCTGGCCGACCGCGAGTTCGCGCTGTTCGCCTACGGGCTGGTGTGTCAGTACCGCGCCCGCTACGGAGCGGCGATCGGTGCCGAGCGGCAGGCGGTGCGCATCGCGCGGCGGCTCGGGGAGCTGCAGGGCGAGGACATCATCGAGGGCAACCTCGCGGGCGTCTATGAGCAGATCGGGCGTACCGCGCACGCGCTGCGCAGCGCGCACCGATCGCTCGCCATCGCCCGGCGGATCGGTGACGGCAAGGGCGTCGATTACAACCTGGAGCTGATCGCCGAGCTGCACAGCGACCGTGGGGATTTCAATCGCGCATTGGCCTATTTTCAGCGTGCGCTGCGCTCGATCCATCGTTATCCGTATCCGGACAGCCAGGCGCGCTGCTGGATCGGGTTGGGGGAGCTTTATGATGCGCTGAAGCAACCGCAGCAGGCCCGCTCGGCGCTGCTCAGCGCTCAGCGCATCGCCACCGCGGCGCACGATTCGACCGCGCTGTTTCGGGTGTTGATCGATCTGGCGCAGATGACCGGCGAGCAGGGCCATCGGCATGCGGCGCTCGCTGCGGACCTGAAGAGCGTCCGGCAGGCCGCCGCGCTCGGACTGCCGCGCCAGCACGCCACGCTGCTGCGGGATCTGGGGCGCGATTACGCCGCCCTCGGCGAGCCGGCGCAGGCGCAGACGGCCGACCGCGAGGCCATCGTCCTGGCGCGCCACATCGGGCAGGTGCAGATCGAGGCAAGCGCGCAGCTCGCCCTCGCCGATGCCGAGCGCGCCGCGGGGCGTTTGCGCGCCGCGCGGGCCGGGTACCTCGCAGCGCTCGCCCTCGGCCGCACACTCTACAGCCCGCTCCTCGAGGCGAGCGCCGCGGGCAGTCTGGCGCGCCTGGAGTGGCGCCAGGGGGCGCTGCAGCGCGCGCGCCGGCGCATCGAGCAATCGCTGCGACTGATCGGCTCGGTCCGCTCGACGCTCACCACGCGGCACTTGCGTACGCAGTATTTCGCCTCCGAGCACGGCTATTACGACCTCTGCGTGTCCATCCTGATGGCGCTGCGCGCGCGCGATCCGGATCGGGGCTACGGGCGCGCGGCACTGCGCTGGGTGGAGCGGGCCCGTGCCCGCTCGTTGCTCGATGCGCTGCACGGGGCGGGGCGGGGCGACCCGGCGCACGTCCCGGCGGGACTGCGCGCGCAGCTGCACCGCATCGACGGGCAGCTCGATGTGCGCTACGCCGACTGGCGTGATGCGCTCGCGGACCCGTCGGTCCGTGCGCGCCGCTTCGCAGCGCTGTGCCGCAGCATCGCGGCGCTGCGCCGGCGCGCCGCCACGCTTCGCTCACTCGCCGGGGCGCGCAGCGGGCGCTACGCGGCGCTCGCCGATGCGCACCCGGTGCACCTCCGCGCACTGCAGCAGGGCCTGCTCGGCGCGCATGCCGCGCTCCTGGAGTTCTGGATTGGGCGGCAGCAGGGTTACGCCTGGTTCGTTCGGCACGGCTCGGTGCGCACGCTGCGGGTGCCTGGGGCCGAGCAACTCGTGCCGGAAGTGCGGGCGCTGCGGCGCGCCCTGACCGCGCGCTCGCGTACCGTGGTGGGAGAGAGTTTGCGCGCGCGCATCACCCGTGTCGCGGACGCGGATGCGCGCGCGCTCACCCTCGAGGGCACGCTCGGGGCCCAACTGCTGCCGCCGGTGGCCCGCCTGCGGGGACTCGCGACCGTGTACGTCGTGCTCGACGGTCCGCTCTTTGGCGTGCCGATCGGCGCGCTGCGCCCCCCGGGGGCCTCCGCGGCGCTGATTCACTCGGCCGCGGTGCTCAACGAACCGTCCGCATCGGTCCTGCATTGGCTGGCGGCGCATCAGTCCGGGGTGGCCCGCGGGCGGATGGTGCTGTTCGGCGACCCGGTCTACCGCCGCGATGACCCGCGCATGACGGTCGGGGCGCCTCGGGGTGCGCCGCGGCCCGAGGCGCATCGCCCGCGCTGGTCGGCGCACGCCGTCTTGGCGCACCTGGCGCGCCTGCCCGGAACGCGCCGCGAGACGCTCGCCATCGCGCGCCTCGGTGGCGGACGCGCCGAGGTGCACCTGGGCTTTGCCGCCTCGGTGGCAACGGTCGAGCACACCGACTGGCGCCACGTGGCCGTCGCCCATTTCGCGGTGCATACGCTGCTCGATGCAGACCACCCCCGCCTCTCCGGGCTGGTGCTCTCGCTCTATCATCGCACCGGGAGGAGGGCGCGCGGGGTGCTCTGGCTGCGCAACATCTATGCGCTGCACATGCCGGTCGATCTGGTGGTCTTGAGCAGCTGCCGCACCCTCGGCGGGCGGGACGTGCCGGGGGAGGGCCTGGTCGGGTTGTTCCGGGCGTTTTTGCTCGCCGGCGCCCATGCGGTGCTCGGCACGCTGTGGCGGGTTCAGGATCGCCCCACCGCGCGCCTGATGCGACTCTTCTACACCAACCTGCTGCAGCGTCGCATGACCCCGGCCGCTGCGCTGCGGGCGGCGCAGCGGGCGATGATGCACTCGAAGCGCTATGGTGCGCCGTACTACTGGGCGGGGTTCTCGCTGCAGGGACTCGGAGCGCCGATCGCATGACGGGGGAGCCTGCACCGCGGGTGACGAGGCGCTGGGAGCTCGATACCGAGGCCTTCCAGGCGCTGCTGCGGGCGCTGGATCCCGAGCCGCAGCGCTCCGCGCGCGAGTACGAGCGGTTGCGCTCGCGGCTGGTCCGCTACTTCCGGCTGCATGGGGTGGCGCACCCGCTCGAGGCGAGCGACGAGGCGTTCAATCGTCTCGCCAAGCGCCTGAGCGAGGGCGAGCCGGTGGTGAACATCGAGGCCTATCTGGCCGGCATCGCCCGTCTGGTGATGCTCGAGGAGCGCCAGAAGACCCAGCGCG
>JAJXWE010000059.1 GCA_021781775.1 Pseudomonadota bacterium
AGCAGCCAAGCGCCCGCGAGCGGCCGGCACAAGCTCCTCATCCCGGCGATCGGCGTCGGCGTACTCGCCGTGCTTGCCGCCGCGGCGATACTGCTGGTGCGACGGGAACCGGCCGCCGCACCGCTCGCGGCAACGCGCCGGCCCGCCACGCCGGCCCCGGGCGTGGCGCAACCCCGGTCCGCGCCGATGCCGACTCCGCAGCTCGATACCTCGATCGTGCAGGGGCGCGTCGACGACCTGCTCGAGAAGGCCAGCCGCGCGATGTTCGCCCGGCATTTCACAGCGCCCCGGGGCGACAACGCGCTGGTCTATTACCGCTCGGTCCTCGCTGTCGATCCGACCAACGGCGAGGCGCGCGATGGACTGCGGCGCGTCGCCAACGTGTTGGTTTCGCGATTTCAGGGCGACATCGGTCAGCAACATCTGAACCGCGCTGCGCTCGCCCTCTCCACGCTTGCTCTGGCCGAACCCGCCGACGAGCATCTCCGACCGTTCGGAGTCGCCCTCTCGAGCGCCCAGGTGAATCAGGCGCTCAGCAGCGCGCAGCTGAGCGCGCTGCCCGCCCTGATCGCCCAGGCTGCGCAGCGGGGCGTACCCGCGGCGCAGATTGCCGTCTGGCAGAGCCAGCTCGCGAGCCTGCAGAATCAGCAGCAGCTCCGGAAAATCGCGCAACAGATCACCCACCGCATTGCCGCCAACCGGCTCACCGGCCCCTCGAGCGCCGCGTCGGCCCTCGAACGGCTGCAGGCCCTGGCACCAACCGCCGCGCTGACCCAGAGCGCCGAGCAGAGCTTGAGCGCGGTGCTGCTGCGCGAGGCCCGTCGGGCGGGCCTCGCCGGTCAGAGCGCGGCGGAGGACCAGTGGTTGAGCGCTGCCGGCACGGCCGGAGCGAGCGCGCAGGCGATTGCCGGGGTGCGGCAGCAGGTCACCCTCGATCTGGCGAACGCCACGCACAGCCGACTCGAGCAGCTGCTCGCCGCGGCCACTGCCCGCCTGCAGAGCGGCGCACTGCTGCGCCCGGCCGGCGACAACGCCGCGCATTACCTGACCGAAATCGCCGCGGATCATCCTGGCCCGCAGGTTGCGCAGACCGCCAACCGCCTGCGCAGCGAGCTCGCGAGCGCACTGGTCAAGCGGGCCGAGGTGGCCACCCAAGCCGGACAGCACACTGCGGCCGTCGAGGATCTTGCCGCCGCGCGCCACTGGGGCGCCAGCGAGTCGGCGCTGCAGACCGCGGTGCGGCTTGCCGCCACCCCTGCCGCACCGACCGCTGCCGCGCTCGCGCAGGTGGCCGAGCAGCTGCACCGCACGCATTACGTGATGCCCGCGTATCCGCAACAGGCGCTGGCCGACCGGATTTCCGGTGAGGTCACCGTCCAATACGTCGTGGACAAGTCCGGGCGCACCCGCAACCTGCAGGTGGTGAGCGCCAGCCCGACGCGCGTCTTCAATGGTGCCGCACTCGATGCGATCGGCCAGTGGCGGTACTCGCCGCCGACGTTCCGCGGCCAGCCGGTCGATGTGCCGGTGCGCACCATGATCCGTTTCGAACTGCCGAACTGACCAGGACAATCGCATGCAACTGTCGGGCATTGACCGAAATCGCCGGCTGCTCACCGCGGCTGCCGGCATCGTGCTGGCGGCGGTGATGAGCCTGGTGCTGATCATCGGCTTCCGGCTCGCCACACAAATCCGCGCCGGCGTCGCGATGCTGCAGCAGGCCAGCGAGCTGGAGACGTATCCGGCGGTGGTGGCCGAGCAGCTCACGGCGCTGCGCCAGCGACTCGACACACTCGAGTACACCGGACGCGTGCACGCCGAGCTCGCCGCCAGCGTGAGCGGTTTCGACCGGGACTTCGGCGCGCTCGAGCACCAGCGGACACTCGACCCAGCAGCGGTGCGCGCCGCGACCCGGCTGTGGCGCAGTTATGCCCCGGTGCTCGCCCCGGTGCTCGCCTACCACGGTGAGCCGTACTCCGATACCGCGACCAGCAGCGCCCTGTCGCGCAACGGCCGGGTCTTCTACGCACACGTGCGGCGCGCGGAGCTGTTTGCGGCAGGGCATACGGCCGCACTGCACCGAGAGCTGGCGACGGTGAGCGGTGCGCTGCAGGCGCAGACAGCCTCCGCGGCCGCCCGCCTGCGGCTGCTGCTGTCGGTCGGCGTGCTCGCGGTGCTGCTGCTCGGTCTTGCCGCTGCGTACCTGCAGCTGGCGCGAGCCCGCGGAGAACACGCCGCGCGAGCGGCCGAAGAGCAGACCCGCGACATTCTGGCCACGGTGCGCGAGGGGTTTTTTCTGCTGGATGCCGACTATCGCATCGGCGCCGTCTGGTCGCAGGCGCTGACGCACCTGTTTGGCCGCAGTGATTTCGCGGGCCTGTCGTTCGAGGAGTTGCTGCGGGACAAGGTGAGCCCCGAGACGCTCAACACGGCCATGAAATTCATCAAGCTGCTCTGGGGCGACCGCGCGCACGAGAACCTGATGAAGAGCATCAACCCGCTCGGACAACTCGAAGTGAGCATGGACAGCGGGCGCGGCGGCAAGGAGACACGCTACCTGCAGTTCGACTTTCACCGCGTGATGGGACCCGGCGGGGTCAAGCACGTGCTGTGCTCGGTCGGGGACATCACCTCGACGGTGCTGCTGACGCGCGAGCTGCACGAAGCCCAGGAAAATGCCCACGCCCAGGTCGACATGATGCTCGGCATGCTGCATTCCGATCCGCTGCAGCTCGGAGCGTTTCTCGACGGCGCCGCGGCCAGCCTCAAGCACGTGAACGCGATTCTCAAGGAGCCGGCACGGCATCATGGCGAGTTCAGCAAGAAGCTCGGCGGGCTGACGCGCGAGCTGCACGCACTGAAGGGTGAGGCGTCGGCGCTGAACCTCATGAGCATCGCGCAACGCGTCCATCATCTGGAGGACATGGTGGCGGAGCTGACGAGCCGCAGCGAACTGACGGGCAACGATTTCCTGCCGCTGGTGCTGAAGCTGGACGAGCTGCTCGCCCACCTGCGCGGCGTGCGCGAGATGACGCTGCGCCTGACGGCACTGAAGGAAGGTCCATCTGCCGCCGGGTCCGCGGACTCTGCTGCCCCGTCAGCGGCGGGCGCGGTCGGCACGGGTGAGCTCGGGACGGCGCTGCACTCGCTGGCGCGCAAGCTGGCACACGATCACGGCAAGGACTTCCAGCTGACGCTGAACGGTCTGGCCGAGTGTCCGTCGGCCTATCTACCCACGCTCAAGGACTGCCTCATCCAGATGCTGCGCAATGCCGCCGTGCACGGCATCGAGACGGACGGCGTGCGCCGCGCCGGCGCCAAGGCTGGGGCGGGTCAGGTGCGGGTGGACTTCCGCCGTCTGCAGAACGGCTACGAACTGCTGTTCGAAGACGATGGCGCGGGCCTCCTGCCGGAGACTCTGAAGGCGGCGGCCGTGCACAAGGGCATCCTCAGCCCAGAGCAGGCCGCCTCGCTTGATGACCGCTCGGCGCTCGGATTGATCTTCAAGCCCGGGTTCTCGACCAGCGAGCAAGTGACGATGGATGCCGGACGCGGCGCCGGCATGGACGTCGTAGCGAAGGCGGTCTATGGCCTCGGCGGCAAAATCGGCGTCAGCACGCATCCGGGGCGCTTCACGCGCTTCAAGATCGCCCTGCCCGCGATCAGCGAGACTGCGGTGGCGTGACGGCGCCCACGAGAACGCATGAGCAACGCTCCCGACACTGTCGCGCGACGCCCCGTCAGACTGCTGATCGTGGACGATTCGAACATTGTCCGGCGCCGTATCGAGCGCTCGCAGCAGTTCGACGACCTCCAGGTGGTCGGCACCGCCGCCAACGGCTTCGAGGCGCTCGAGCTGGCGCGCCGGACGGACCCGGACCTGGTCACCATGGACCTGACCATGCCGCAGATGGACGGCATCGAGTGCATCACCCAGCTGGTGAGGCTGAAACCCGCGGTGCGGATCCTCGTGATCTCGGCGCTCGCCGACAAAGCGACTGCGGTCGAGGCCATGGAGCGCGGTGCGAACGGCTTTCTCGATAAGCCGTTCACCGACCGGCAGCTGAATGAAGCCATCGCCGAGCTCATGTACTGACCGCGGCCCCACAGGCACACAGAGCACAGACATGCTGCGGGAAGAGGAACTGAAGACCTTCGTTGACGGGACCACCCGTTACTTCGAGGTTGCCGCGCAACAGCCGGCCACCATCGGCTCGCCGTACCTGCTCGAGGGCGAGCCGGCGATTCATGACTATACCGGCATCATCAACATCTCCGGCAAGCGCGAGGGCGTGGTGTATTTCACGGCGCCGCGCGCCATGTTGACTGTGCTGCTGATGAAAATGCAGGAGAGCGACTTCAGTCACGACAGCATGCGCGACCTGGTCGGCGAGGTGGCCAACACGATCTCCGGCAACGCCCGCCGCGATTTCGGCCATGACTTCGTGATTTCGGTGCCGAGCGTGTTCGCCGGCGACAAGCCGCAGATTCCGCAGCAGCCCGGCGCGCGCGCCTTCGTCATCCCGATTCACTGGCGCAGCCACTCCGCCAAGCTCGTCGTGTCGCTGACCTAGTCTCGCCCGGCCGCACTTAATCATCGGCGCGCAGGCGGTAGCCGAGCCCGGCCTCGGTGACCAGGTGGCGCGGTTTGTGCGGATCGGCCTCCACCTTGCCGCGCAGGCTCAGGATGCACACGCGCAGCCCGCGCGTGTCGCCAAGACGGTCCGGACCCCAGACTTCACGGATGAGCTGCTGCTGCGTGACGATGGCGCCGAGATGCCTTGCCAGGGACTCGAGCACGCGGTACTCGAGCGGCGTCAGGTGGATCTCGCCGGCCGGGCCGCTCGCAGCGCGCTTCTCCAGATCGATGCGGATCGCGCCGAGTTTCAACATGCCGGTCTGCTCCGCACCGCGCACATTGCGCCGCAGTGCCGCGCGCAACCGGGCCGTCAGCTCTGCCGCGCTGAACGGCTTGGTCACGTAATCGTCCGCGCCCGCATCCAGGGCGGCGATCTTCTGCTCCTCCTGGGTACGCGCCGAGAGCACGATGATCGGCACCGGCGACCAGGCCCGGATCCGGCGGATGATCGCCAGGCCATCCCCGTCGGGCAGCCCCAGGTCGAGCAGCAGCAGGTCGGGCTTGTGGCTGCGGCTCTCAATCTCGGCGCGCAGCGCGCTGTCGGCCTCGATGACCCGGTAATGCTCCGCCTCGAGCAGCACCTTCAGCACGCCGCGGATGGCCGGCTCGTCCTCGATCACCAGCACCTGGTGCATCGCCTCGGTCATGCGGCCGGCTCGCGTGTTGGCAGGGTGAACTCGAAGCGTGCACCGCCGCCGGCGCGTTGGCGCGCGAAGATCTCTCCGCCGTGAGCCTTGACGATTGCCCGACAGATCGCCAGTCCCAGGCCGGCGCCCGATACGGTGCCCTCGCCGCTGCCGCGCTGGAACTTCTCGAACAACTGCTGCGCATCGCCCGGCGGCAGTCCCGGACCGTCATCCTCGACCACCACGCGCACGCAAGCACCTTCGTTGCTGGCCGAGACCCAGGCATGCGTGCCGGGCGGGGTGTACTTGACGAGGTTGTCGAACAGGTTGCCGAACAGCTGCACGACGAGGCTGCCGTCCACGTGTACCGGCGGCAGCTCGGGTGGCAGCCGCAGCTCGACTGGATGCTCGCCGAGGCGCTCCTCAAGCTGCTGCAGCGCAGCGCCCGCCAAGTCCTCCACGCTCTGCCAGTCGCGCCGCAGCGGCACCTGTCCGGACTGAAAGCGCATCAGATCGAGCACGTTCGAGACCAGATCGGACATCTCGCGCGCCTTCAGCTCAATGGATGCGGCCAGCTGCTGGCGCTGCGCGGCGCCCAATGCCTCGCCGCGACTGGCGAGCGTGCTCGAGGCGCCGAGCATCACCGCAAGCGGTGTGCGCAGATCGTGCGAGATGGAGGCAAGCAGCGTATTGCGCAGGCTCTCGCGCTCCGCGGCAAGGCTCGAGGCCTGGGCGGCATCGGCGAAGCGTGCGCGCTCGAGCGCCAGCCCGATCTGTCCGGCAAAGGTATCGAGCAGCTGGCTCTGCTCCGGCAGCAGCACGCGCCGTGCATTCGCGGGCAGCACGGCCAACACGCCGGTGGCGTGCGCCTCGTCGCCGAGCGGTACGTACAGCGCCGGGGTTGCCGGCAGTGTGTCCGATCCGAGCCCCGCGCGCCGTCCGTGATCGTTCACCCATTGGGCAATGGCCAGATCGGCGCCACGCAGCGAGCGCTCGGTGGGCGCTCCTGCGGGTCGACGCAGCTTGCCCTCCGTATCCGGCAACAACACCACCGCGCGGCAGCCGAACACTTCGGTCACGTGCCGCACCGCCACCCCGGCCATGTTCTCGATGCCGCGCGTGATGGCGAGCTCCCGACTCATGGCATAGAGCGCCGCGGTACGCCGCTCCCGGGCCCCCGCCACCCTGGTCTGCTGGCGAACGTTCGCGGTTAGCGTGGCGATCACCAGGCCGATGGTGATCATCGCCCCGAAGGTCACAAGGTACTGCACGTCCGAGACCGCGAAGGTAAAGCGCGGCGGCACGAAACAGTAATCAAACACCAGCACGTTGAGCACGGCGGTGAGCGCCGAGGGTCCTCTGCCGAGCCGCAGACCCGCGACGGTCACGCCGAGCAGGTAGACCATGGCGAGATTCGACAGCTCGAAGTGCGGGTACATGAAAAACGCGAGCAGCGTGCACAGCGCGCTCACGCCGATCGCCCATCCATAGCGGTCCCAGCGGATTTCTGCGGGGTTCCCCGCGGAGGTCTGTTGCGCGGGCGCGGACCGGGACCCGGAGGCGCCGGTGGTCGCGATCACCAGCACATCGAAGCCCCGCGCCTGCCTGACCAGCGTGGTCGATGTGGATGCCCGCGCCCACGCGCGCCAACCGCGCCGCTTGGGAGCGCCGACGATCAGGCGCGTCGCCCGCCGCGTCTGCGCGTATTCCAACAGGGCCGCGGCGGCCGATGGACCGTCCAGCGTGACGGTCTCCGCGCCCAGAGACTCCGCGAGGCACAGCACGCTGATGCGCCGATTCCGGTCGGTCTCGGAAAGGCGCAGCAGCGCCGGCGTCTCGACGTACACGACGGTCCAGCTCGCCGCGAGGGCGTCCGCCATGCGCTTGCCGGTCCGAACCAGCTGCTCGGCCTGGGCATCCGGTCCGACCGCGACCAGCACGCGCTCCCCGGCGATCCTCCCGCTGGCACGCTCCGGCTGCAACGCGCGCGCGGCGGCCTCCACCCGCTCGGCGACCCGCCGCAGCGCGATCTCGCGCAGCGCCATCAGGTTGGTCTTGCGGAAGAAGCGCTCCGCGGCGGTAGCCACCGCATCGGAGACGTACACCTTGCCGGCGTGCAGCCGCGCCAGCAGATCGTCGGCCGGCAGATCGATCAGTTCGATGTCGTTCGCCTCGTCGAACACGCGATCGGGCAGCGTCTCGCTCTGCCGCACGCCGGTGGTCTGGTAGACGAGGTCGTTGAGGCTCTCCAGGTGCTGGACGTTGACAGTGGTCCAGACGCTGATGCCCGCCGCGAGCACCTCCTCGATGTCCTGCCAGCGCTTCGGATGGCGCGGCTGCGGCACGCCGCTGATCAGATTGGAATGCGCCAGCTCATCGACCAGCAG
>JAJXWE010000060.1 GCA_021781775.1 Pseudomonadota bacterium
AACGGTCCGCGCCGCACGCCGATGGTGGCAACGATCTCGCTGTCACTGCGCGAGAGCACCCGCGCGTGGCTGCACCAGGGCAGAAACTCGGGGTAGCTGTCGATGTCGTTGATCAGCGCGAACAGGCGATTCGGCGGCAGGCTGACGAGCGCCGAGCGCTTGACTTCTCGCATGGGCGCCATTGTCCCAGGAACGGCCACGCAAGGACAGCGCGAGAGCGCCCGATCCACCCCGCACGGCGCGCGCTACAATGCGCGCCCCGACCGACCGGCTCGCCCCGATGCCCCCCAAGGCCGACTCCCCGTCCCGACTGATCGCCGAGAACCGCAAGGCGCGCTTCGATTACTTCATCGAGCAGCGCTACGAGGCGGGACTGGTCCTGCAGGGCTGGGAGGTCAAGTCGCTGCGCGCCGGCCGCGCGCAGCTCGCCGAGGCGTACGTCCACCTGCGGGGCGCGGAGGCGTTTCTGATCGGCGCGCATCTGTCACCACTGCCCTCCGCCTCGAGCCACGTCATCGCCGACCCGGTGCGCACGCGCAAACTGCTGCTCAACCGCAGCGAGCTCAACGGCCTGATCGGCGCTGTCGAGCGGCGCGGCTACACCCTGGTGCCGCTCGAGCTGTACTGGAAGCACGGCCGCGCGAAGCTCGCCATGGGCCTCGCCAAGGGCAAAAAACAGCACGACAAACGCGCCACCGAGAAGGACCGCGACTGGCAGCGCGACAAGGCGCGGCTGCTGCGCCGGGGGTGAGCCCGCCGCCCGCGGCACGGGCCGGAGCACCCCGCCCGCGCCCCCCGGGGAGACCCGCACTCGTCCGCGGAGGCCGCGCAGGTGCGCACCGGGCCGCCGTGGGGTATGCTGCAGGCTCTCTTCTGGGGGCGACCGGTTTCGACGTGGGTTGCGAACCTTCAGAGGCGTACCGAGGCGCAGTGCCCTCGTAAATCTCGCTGCAAAACCATAGTTGCCAACGACGACAACTTCGCTCTCGCCGCCTAACCGCGGCTGACCTCCGACCGGTCCGTGCCTGTGCGGTCGACTCGGGGGACGCGTTCACAGGATCGCGATACGGCGTGCGACGGGCCGGATCGTTAAGAGTCACCGTCCGCTGGCGCTTCGTCTTCCCTGCCCCTCGGGTAGCGCGGTGCGAGAAACAAAGAGCGGGCTACGTACGTAGAGTCTGAAGTCTAGGACTTGCGGACGGGGGTTCGATTCCCCCCGCCTCCACCACCTGCCCAGAACGCCCGGTCCCGGCCGAGCTGCCGGGACCGGGCGTCCGCCGGCCGTCGCGCGCCCACTGCGACGCGCGGCGCGACGCTCCCAGTCTGATCAAACGCAGCGGCACACAGCCGCCAACATCGAGCGCGCGACACCGCACGCACGGCCGCAGATGTTTCTCCGGGGCGACAAAATGCGCTAAGCTTCCGCGCGATCAGCGTGTTAGATGGCATGCGCGATCTGTCGTCAGGTAGCGACACAGGCCGGTGTTATGCTGCGAGCCATCCACACGGGCGCTGCGGCGTCGAGTTCGAGGCCCTGCGAGAAATTGGTGTCCATAAAGAGCCGCATCACCCTCAGTGCGTTCCTGCTGCTTGCGCCTTTTGCCTGCGCCTCCGGCCGCGCCGCTTCGCACGCCCTGCCCACGGCAGGGACTCCCCGGCCGTTCAGCTTCGCCACTGTCGAGCGGCTGGCGGCACTGCGCGCCGAGCGGCCCTACCAGCCCTCCTCGGCGCCCCTGCCGCAGGCACTGCGGCAGCTGAGCTACGCGCAGTACCACCAGATCCGCTTCCGCCCCGAGGATGCGCTGTGGCGGGGCCGCGCGATGTTCAACGTCGCCTTCTATCACCGCGGCTTTGCCTTCACGCATCGGGTCCACATCTTCACGGTCGCCGCCGGCGTGGTCCGCGAGCTGCGCTACGCGTCCTCGATGTTTGAATTTCCACGCCCCTTCGAACGCCTGCGCCTGCCGCCGAGCACTGGCTTCGCGGGCCTCGCGGTGCGCTATCCGCTCGAGACCCCGCAGCACCACACCACCGTGCTCGCCTTCCTCGGCGCCTCGTATTTTCGTCTGCTCGGGCGCAACCAGGAACCCGGCGTGACGGCGCGCGGGCTGGCGATCGACACCGCCACGACCGGCGGTGAGGTGATTCCGTACTTCACCGATTTCTGGCTGGTCCAGCCGGCTCCCGAAGCCACGACCATGACGCTCTACGCGCTGCTCGACGGCCCGGACCTCACCGGCGCGTACCGCTTCGAGGTGCGTCCCGGGGCGATCACGCAGGTGACCGTGAGCGCGGTGCTCTACCCCCGCGGGCGCATCGACAAGCTCGGCATCGCCCCGCTCACCTCCATGTACCTCTACGGGCTGAACTCGGCGCGGCGGCGCTTCGAGAACTGGCGTCCGCAGGTGCACGACAGCGACGGGCTGATGATGCACACCGGCAGCGGCGAGTGGCTGTGGCGCCCGCTGCAGAATCCGCCGCGCCTGCAGGTCAACCGCTACATGGACGACAACCCGCGCGGCTTCGGGCTCATCCAGCGCGCCCGGCGCTTTGCCGACTACGAGGACCCCGACGCCCGCTACGAGCGGCGCCCGAGCGTCTGGGTCGAACCGCTCGGCAACTGGGGCTCGGGCGGGGTGGAGTTGGTCGAGATCCCCAGCCGCGAGGACATCGACTACAACGTCGATGCCTACTGGGTGCCCAGCGCCCCGGTGCGCGCCGGCCAGCCGCTCGCCTTCTCCTACGTGCTGTCCGCCTACCTGCACTCCGGCGAGCGCTGGCCGCCGGGGGGCAAGGCGGTGGCCACCCGCTTCGGACCGCTGGTGCGCGCCGGACATGCGGTGAGCGGCACGCGCCACGCTCTGATCGACTTCGCCGGCGGGGACCTCAAGGGCCTGGATGCGAGCCAGCCGGTGCGCGCCGTGGTCAACGCCGTCGGAGCGCGCATCCTGCAGGTGCGCACGCAGCGCCTGGCCGAGAACGGACGCTGGCGGGTGAGCTTCCTGGTGCAGCCGACCGGTACCCGGCCGGTGGACCTGCACTGTTATCTGGAGCTGTACGGCTCGGCGCTGACCGAGACATGGACGTATCAGTGGACCCCGGGATCGTGAAGCCGCCGCAGGACTGGCTGTCGCACCTGGCGCGACGGCGCCGCTCGGTGTTCTTCACGCTGACGCTGCTCACCGCGGCGGCGGCCACCACCATGATGTGGGACATCCTCGCGGCCAACGGACTGAACGCGCTCGACCGCGTGGGCCTCGCGGTCTTCTTCGTCCTGTTCACCTGGATCGCGAGCTCCTTCTGGACGGCCGCCGCCGGCTGGGTCGTCCGGATGCGCGGCGCGGACACCGCCCAGATCCACGAGCGCTGGCGGGCCGAGGCGCCGCTGCGCGGCCGCACGGCCGTGATCATGCCCATCTACAACGAGGACACCACGCGCGTGGCGGCCGGACTCGAGGTGATCTGGTCCTCGCTCGCGCGCCTGCCCGCGCAGGCCGCATTCGACCTGTTCATCCTCTCCGACACGCGCAAACGCGAAATCGGCGCGGCCGAAGAGGTGGCCTGGCGCGACCTGGTGACCCGCCATGGCGCGCGCGGGCGCATCTTCTATCGCCGCCGGCCGGAGAATACCGCGCGCAAGGCCGGCAACATCGCCGACTTCATCAACAACTGGGGCGGCGCGTACGACTACGCGATCGTGCTGGATGCCGACAGCATCATGTCGGGCGAGACGATGCTAGAGCTCGCGCAGCTGATGGACGCCAACCCGCGCACGGGCATCATCCAGGCGCTGCCGTTGCCAGCCGGCCGCGACACACTGTTCGCGCGCCTGATCCAGTTTGCCGCGCGCCTGAGCAGTCCGATGCTCTCGAGTGGCCTGGCCTACTGGCAGCTCGGTGAGAGCAACTACTGGGGCCACAACGCGATCCTGCGCCTCGCGCCATTCGCCGAGTTCTGCGCCCTGCCGCGCCTGCCCGGCGCACCGCCGCTCGGCGGGGAGATCCTCAGCCACGACTTCGTCGAGGCGGCCTTCATGCGCCGCGCCGGCTTCGAGGTCTGGCTGTTGCCGATCGAGCACGGCAGCTGGGAGGAGATTCCCTCCAACCTCATCGATTACGCCGCGCGCGACCGGCGCTGGGCGCAGGGCAACATCCAGCATCTCGGGTTGCTCCGGGCGCGCGGACTGCACTGGCTGTCGCGGCTGCATCTGGTGGGTGGGGTGCTCTCCTACCTGACCTCGCCGCTGTGGCTGCTCATGCTCGCGCTGAGCTCGACCGTGGTCATCCTGCAGGCGCTGCATGGCCATCAGTATTTCCTGCCGGGCCAGCACGGCATGTTTCCGCACTGGCCGCACTACCGCGACGGGGAAATCGCCGCGCTGCTGTCGCTCACGGCCGTGGCGTTGTTCGGCCCCAAGACGCTCGCCGCGTGGCTGGCGATCCGCGATCCGGCGCTGCGGCAGCGATTCGGCGGTTCATCGCGCATCGCGCTCAGCCTTCTGATCGAGCAGATCTTCAGCATCCTGCTCGCCCCGGCGATGATGCTCTTTCACACCGCCTTCGTGGTGAGCACGCTCGCCGGCAAGCCGGTCGTCTGGCACGCGCAGGAGCGCGGCGATCGCGGCATCAGCCTCGCCGAAGCGCTGCGCCGGCACGCCGGACATGTGCTGATCGGGCTGACCTGGGGGGCGCTCATCCTGGAGTTCGCGCCGCGCTACATCGGCTGGCTGCTGCCGGTCATCGCCGGCATGGTGCTGTCGGTGCCGCTGACGATGCTCACCAGCCGGGTCGCACCCGGCCAGTGGCTGCGCCGGCACCGCCTGCTCCTGACCCCCGAGGAAAGCGATCCGCCGGCCGAGCTCGCAGCGCTGCAGAACAGCCTGGCCCATCCGCCGGCGGCGGCCCAGAGGCCGCCCGACCCGCACGCCGACCCGGCGGCCGCACGTGAGCTGCTGCGTGACCTCGAGGACCGGGTCCCGCCGCACGTCCCACTGCCCATGCGACCGCAGGCGCTGCAATATGCGTTCAGCGTGCGCGAAGCGCTGCGGCGGCGCAAGCACTCGATCTGGTGACTACGCGGAGGACAGTTTGATGCATCGACGCGGATTTTTGCGCGGTGGCGCAGCAAGCCTCGCCGCTGTCGCCCCCTGGCCCCTGGAGTTCACACGCAAGAAACGTCCGCAGGGACCGGCCCTCGGCGTCACCCACTTCGGTACTCCACGGCCGTTCTCGTTCGCCTCGCTGAAGGCGCTGGCGCGCTCGCTGTCCCTGACCGTCTACAGCGAACCGGTTGCGCCCCTGCCCCCGGCGATCGCCAAACTCTCCTGGGACCAGTGGGAGTCGATCACCTACCAGCCGCAACGCACGCTGTGGTACGGGGATGACCTGTTCTTCCGCATCCGCTTCGACCACCTGGGCTTCACCATGACCCGCGCGGTGCGCATGTATGCGCTCGAGCAGGGACTCGCCCGGCAGATCCTGTTCGACCCGAAGCTGTTCGATTACAGCCGCTCGGGGCTGAAACCGGCGGACATCCCGGCGACGCTCGGCTTCTCCGGCTTCAACGTGCTCTTCCACACCAACTGGACGGACGACCGGGCGGTGTTCCAGGGCGCCTCGTACTTCCGCGCCGTCGACGGCACCGGACAGTACGGGATGTCCCAGCGCGGGCTGGCCATCGACACAGGCATGCCGCAGCCGGAGGAGTTTCCGGACTTCGTCGCGTTCTATCTGGAGAAGCCGGCGCGCGAATCGACGCTGCTCACCGTCTACGCGCTGCTCGATTCCCCGAGTGTCGCCGGCGCCTACCGGTTCATCATCGACGTCGCCAGCACCCTGGTGATGGACGTGGACTTCACGCTCTATCCGCGGCGGCAGATCGCGCGGCTCGGCATCGCGCCGGGCACCAGCATGTATCTGGTCGGGGAGAACGACCACCGGGTCGCCGACGACTGGCGGCCGCAGATCCACGATTCCGACGGCCTGCAGATGCACACCGGTGTCGGGGAGTGGATCTGGCGGCCGCTCACCAATCCGGGCACGCTGCGCGTGAACGCCTACCTGGACGACGATCCGCGCGGCTTCGGCCTGATGCAGCGCGATCACCGGTTCGCCGACTATCAGGACGACGGCGTCTGGTACAACCGCCGACCCAGCTGCTGGGTGGCGCCAAAGGGCGCATGGGGCAAGGGGGCGGTCATGCTGGTGGAGATTCCGACCATCGATGAGACGATGGACAACATCGTGGCGTTCTGGAATCCGGCCGAGGAGATCGTGCCCGGCCGCGATTACACCTACGGCTACCGTCTCTACTGGTGCCAGGAGAATCCCTTCAAGCCCCCGCTGGCGCAAGTGCAGGCCACGCGCGACGGCATCGGCGGCATCGTCGGCCAGAAGCGCACCGAGTTCTCCTGGCGCTTCGTGGTGGATTTCGTCGGCGGCGACCTGTCCATGCTCACCGCCAGCGATCAGGTGGACGCCGTGGTGAGCGCCTCGCAGGGGCACGTGCAGCTGGTCTCCGCGCGGCCGCTTGTGCCGATCAAGGGCTGGCGGGCGATGTTCGACCTGGTGCCGGGCGCAGCACAGCAGCAGATCGATCTGCGGCTGTACCTGGCGCTGAACGGCCAGGCGCTCACCGAGACCTGGATGTATCAGTACACGCCGCCCTCGCCCGCCGCGCAGCGCCAGTACCTTGAAGGCTGAGCGTCGCGCGGCGGTACGCCGGCCTGCGGGTGCCGCCGGGGGTACCCAGATCGGCCAACGGACCGCACATGGCCCGTAGCGAGCACCTGGCAACCGGCGATGTCTGGTCGCAATGGCTGCTGCACCGGCGCCACGCCGGCGATCCGCACTACGAGCAGGCCATGCGCGCGCTCGTCGACCGCTACATCGAACGGGTACTCGAGGGAGCGCAGCTCACCGCCGGTCAGAGCATCGCGGACGTCGGGACGGGCGAGGGGCTGCTCGCCCTGCGGGCCATCGAGCGGACGGCCGGTGCGCTGCGGGTGTGGCTGACTGATATCTCAGGGCCGCTGCTGCAGCACGCGCGCGAACAGGCGCTCGCACGCGGGGTGGCAGACCGGTGCGCGTTCCTGCAGGCCCCCGCCGATCGGCTCGAGGGCATCGCCGATGCATCGCTCGATGCGGTCTGCACGCGTTCGGTGCTCGCGTACGTGCCCGACAAGGTCGCCGCGCTGCGCGAGTTCCACCGGGTGCTCAAGCCCGGGGGCCGCATTTCGCTCGCCGAGCCAGTGTTCCTCGACGAGGCGGTGGCCGCGCAGGCGATCCGCACCGTGATCGAGACCACCTCACCTGCGGCGCTCAATCCCATGATGCGCCTGCTGCACCGCTGGAAGGCGGCGCAGTATCCGGACACGGAGGAGAAGATACGCGCCAGCGCGATCGCCAGCTATTCCGAGCGCGACCTGCCACGCTTCGCGCAGGCAGCCGGTTTCGCCGAGGTGCATCTGGAGCTGCACATCGATACCTACCCCTCGATCATGCGCTCCTGGGACGTGTTCCTCGAGAGCGCCCCGCACCCGCTCGCCCCGCCGCTGAGTCGCATCATGGCCGAGCAGTTCAGCGCCGAGGAGCGCGAGCTGTTCGAGCGCACCATGC
>JAJXWE010000061.1 GCA_021781775.1 Pseudomonadota bacterium
GCGGACGCTCTCCGGGCTGTCGAGAATGTCGCGCAGTCCAAGTACCGTACGGGTTTCGGGAATCTCATTGCGGATGAGCGCTAGCGTGGAAAGCAGCTCGCCGTTCATGCCTGCCGGAGCGTGATCGACCAGGAACACCTCGGGACGCTGTTCCTCGACGAGCTTCATAATGAGCGCCTCGCGGTATCCCTTGGTCAGCCCGAACAGCTGACCGGATGCGCGTGCAGCGTAGCGCTCTGCTCCGGTCTTGATCACGGGCGGCAGTGGTTGCACATGCAGACCAGCGGGCAAGTTCCATTGGCGGATTACCGGTGAACCGGTGAGCAGCCAAACTTCGAAAGGACTCTCGCTGCGCAACAGCTGATCGGCAATCGCCAGATTGCGCCGCAGGTGCCCCAAGCCGAATGTGTCGTGCGAATAAATGCAGACCTTCGTCGCCGCCGCGCCGCCGCGTCCGGCGCCGACGATTCGCTGCGCATTGAAGGCGCGCTCCTGATGGTCCCAGGCTGACACGTATTGATCCACGCTTCACCTATCTGTCGAGTGCGACGTCCGAACTGCTCACGACCGGCTTGAACCGGTCGTTCTGATGGTGAGACGGGTGCTGCGGTGAAGATCAATCGGTGCCGGCTGTTTTGTCGCCGTCTGGTAACAGAAGTGGCACGCCGAGATGCGGCGGACGCGTCCGGACGCCTCAGAACGCATCAGCAAGGAGACTGGAATTCGCCGAATGGCGACAGGTGCACGCCGGGGTCCACTGTTCTGACGGGTCGTCCCGCGAGCGTCGCCCTCAGGGCGAGGTTCTCAATAGTGCCAGCGCACGCCGAAGATGGGCGTCAGTTCCAGCCACGGCGAACGTGCCCCCGTAAGTGTGTAGACACCCGATTCGGACCGACTGACCGAGTAGCTGTAGCAGCAAGCACTCGAGGAATTAGTGGCGTCATAGAGATCGACGAAGGCCTGGAATGTTCCACCGGCGAGACGATGCTGCCAGCTGACCCTCAGGTCGAGCGTCAGGAACGCTTGCAGCCGCGCACTGTCGTAGGGACCGAAGGCGATCCGGGCTGCACTCGGGATCGTCCAGGTCGAGGACGACGCCACCAGCGGAGTGTAGGGCCAACCGCTGTGCCACGTGAGTGAGGCGGCGGTGGCAAATGGGGCGTGGTGCCACAGCGCGTTGATCTTGATCGCGTTGGGTTCGTTCCATGCGCGCGGAATCCATAGGCCACCAACCTGATCCTGGGCGTGCGACCATGCGTAGGAAATGGTGCCGCTCAGTGCTCGGGACGGATCTGTCGCGAAGCTCAATTCGGCGCCGTACATCCGCGAGCGCTGCGCGAACACGTGAAAGTGATCGACCGCCAGCTCTGGCAACAATGGAAACGGCGAGAACGCGTAGGCCGAGTAGCTGGAGGAGGTGCCTTCGTCCTTGTAATACAGTTCCGCGCGGGCGGCACTTCGGTTCAGGAAGCGGTGATCGATCCCTAGATCCGTCTGGGTCACGCGCCGCACGTCCTGGGGATCGAATCGACCTTTCTCGAGGTGCGGATCGAGCACGTTCGCCTGGGATTCCTGGCCCCAGCCGAGCCGCAGTGTGGTTCGCCGCGCCAGCAGGTAGCGCAGGTTCGCCCGCACGTTCCACTGGGCGTCTCCCGTCTTGCCGATGTAACGTCGCGCATTGCGCCGTATTCCCAGGTCGATCGTCGTGCGGGAGTTAGCCTGCCACCGCGCAGACCCGTAGACAGCATAAGTGATGGCGTGCGCCGAGAGAGCTTCGTTTGCCGATACGGTGTTCACGGGCTGTAGCCCCGGGTAGAACGGCGGGGCAAACACCGCCGAGCCGAACGACATGTCGACCAGCTCCACCCAGCTGGCCTGGGCACCGAGATGCCAGTACCAGCGGGCCGTCGGTGCATCGCGCAGCTCCTCGCGCAAGGTGTCTATCGAATGCCAGCTATGCTCGAAGAGCGATCCGGTCACGATGTTCGGCATCTCCACCGCGCCATTGACATTCTCGTGGGACTGCTCCACTGAGAGCACAGTGGCACTGGTCATGCCGCCGAGGAAACGATGATCCAGCCGCAGCCAACCGTAGTACTCGCCGCCGGAGATCCCTTTGTTCTCGGTGTCCTGGGAGCCGAAGTAACTTCGGTGATCGTCGATGGCGAGAATACCGGCAGCCAGGCGCGTGCGTGCATCCGCCAGCCAGGTCGCGTGCACGATCAGGTCATTCAGCGTCGGAGCGCCGATGCCCGACTCGACCCAGCCGACCGGCGAGAACTGGTTCTGTAGGCGCAGATCGGCGAACACGGTGCCGCGGCCGTGATCGTAGGGCGTCCCGGCCATTGCACTAGCGCCCTGTTCGGACAGCTGCAGATCGACCGTCGGACGCGTGATCTGCCGCGGCCGCATGTTCACGACGCCGCCGACTGCGTTGCCGTACTTGATCGGCGCGATGCCCGTCCACGCGGTGACCGAGTCGACCGCCATCGGATCAACCGGGCTGAACAGGCTCTGCAGCTCCTTCAGGTGATACGGCTCGTGCAGCGTCACCCCATCGTATCGGTACAGGACCTCATCGTCCCGGCTGCCGCGCACGTGCGTACGCGCGGTGTAGCCGGCGGCGGTCGTCCCTGGAATGACCTGCAGCGTACGCACCGCGTCGTTGTGGGTCTCGGGAGAATTCTCGAGGGCGGCCCGGTTCTCGGTCCGATTGGACGAGATGCTAGTGCGGTACCGGCTGGTCTGGACGACCACCTCGTTCAGCTGCGCCGTCGGCAGTGCGGGCTGCGGCCGGCGCGCCGCCGCTGAAGCGGGTCGAGGCGCGAACACGATGACGTAGGCTCCGCCGGTCACACGATGCGCGGCGAGCCCTAGGGGCCCGAGCAGCGAATGCAGCTGCTGCATCGCCGTGCCGCCCTCCTGGACCGGATGCCGCGCGCGCAGGTCCGGCGGGACGACCTGCGAGCTGTAGATGAGACGTATTCCGGTCTTCGCGATGCGCTCGAGAACTCTGGAAACCAGGGGATGCTCGGCATGAGCGCCGGCGGCCGCGGCCCAGGGCCCTGCCAGCAGCAGGACCGCGGCCCAGAGATATCTAGCGAATCGCAATCAGAACCGCCGTCTCGCGTCCAGCTCCTCAGTCCGCTCGAACACGCATGCGGATGCGCAGCTCGCCCGGGATCTTCGTATCATATTCAAAACGGGTGCTCGCCATGACCGCATCGAGCGCCTGATCGGGCGTCATGCCGGCGACGCTGCCGGACAGCACGGTATGCTTGACGGCAGTGGCAGTCCCGGGTCCGAGCAGCACGAGCTTCACTCCCATCTCCCGCGCATACCAGCTGAGAAAATCCGAAAGCGGACGGCCGTCGATCGGCAGGTCCGGAACCAGCGCGTTCGCCCAGGCCCAATCCGGGCCGTAGGGGCTGACCGACAGACGCTGAATTCCTCCCCCACGCTGCACGTCCACGCCCTGGCCGGCGCTGAGCCGCTGCGCCTGGCCAGAAACCTCCTTCACTCGGACGTGACCACTGCGCACGCTCACCGCCATACCTTGCCGATCAACCACGACCTGGAATTGGGTCCCGAGGTGCGAGATTCGTCCGAAGGGCGTCTCGACGATGAGCGGCGGCGCGGACTCGCGCGAGTCGCTCGTCTCAACGTAGATGCGACCGCCCGTCAACCGCACATGGCCACCCGCTCCGATCCGCAGGCTGCTGCCCGGGCCGACGCGCATCGATTCATCGGCGACAGTCATCAGCACGAATCCGTTGTGCGCCGTGCGCACCGTGGTGCCGAGCGGCAGGCGACTGCCGGCCGCGATCAGCTCCCGATCATGCGCGACGGTCACCGTCACGTTGCCCCGCACCGCAAGCAGCGTCGCATCCGCCGGAATCGCCCGGGCCTGCTGGCGCAGTGCGATCCACATGGCGCCGCCGGTGACTGCGACCAGCGATGCGGCGAGCGCCAGCCAGCGCACGCGCCGCCGCGCATTGCGTTGCGCGACGGATTCCTGCCAGGCGCGCTCGACCGCGCTGCGCACGCTCGCCTCAATCTGGGCCGCCGGCTCAGGTCGCGGGCCGGCGGCGGCGATCAGCCGGCCGATCTCGTCCGGTCCGCCCGCTCGCGGATCTCGCTCATCATTCATTTCGCTCCCCCAGGACTCGGTAACAATGCACTCCCAACCTCCCGGAACGCCTGCCGAGCACGGGCGAGCAGGGATTGAACGGAGATGACGCTGACGCCGAGCCGCGCCGCGATCGCCTCCACAGACAAATCTTCCAGATATTTCAACTCCAGCACCTTGGCATAGCGGCTGGGCAGGTAATCGAGCGCCGCGTGCACCCGCGCGGCGAGGTCCTCACGCTGGGCCACCGCCTCCGGTTCGCAGGCCGCATCGGCAGGAATGGACTCCAGAATCGCCCGGTTGTTCGGATCGTCTTCCAGCTCGACCAGGCGGTGGACGTAGGTTCGCTCGCGCGTGAGACGGGCGAGGTGGTCGGAGAGTTCGCGGCGCGTGATCTGGCAGAGCCACGTGAACAGGCTCGCCTCACCGCGATACGTCTCCAGACGGCGCACCCCGCGCGTCAGTGCTGCCTGGACGATATCCCGTGCCGCCTCCGGGTCGTCGCCGACGCGACGCACTGTGAAGCGGAACAGTCGCGGAAAATAATCGTCGAAGAATTCCTGAAACGCCGCTTGATCGCGCGACATCAGTCGACCAACCAGCTTTATGTCCTCTGCATGCATCGACGGTTCTCGCGACTCGCGCTTCTCGTATTAGAGGGGGGACAACCGGCGGATCAATCGCCCGAACGCGCAGTTTGCCGCCGGTGCAGGTCTGGGCGGACTGCACAGTCCGCTCTGCCGCTATCCGGGATCTCGAGGGCGAGTTATGGACGGCGCCGGCCGAGGGGCCAGAGCTTCAGCCAAGCCATTGATCGAAGAGCTTGTAGCCCCAGTAGAGGCCAAAGCCGCTGCCGATGCAACTGAGAACGATGGCCGTACCGATGCCGATGTACGCCCCGACCGACCACCCGATCGAGCCGAGTACCGTCGTGCCGATGAATGCGAAAATCTTGCGCATGATCATGCTCTGCATACCCGCGACCGACCCCGACCGCGAGGAACTGCGCCACACATCGCCTCGCCGGGGTCGGCGCACGCGCGAAAGCTCGCCCCCTGCCCCCGTCCTGTGAGGGCCCGCCCTTGCACGGACGCCTCCACGGCAAAATAGTTCTCGCCCGCCGGTAAGCGCAACGCAGAACCGCCAAGTATCAGTTCAAGACGAAAGGCCGAGTCGGCTCGCCAGCGTGCCGAACAGCGGGGCGATACGCCGCAATTCGGCACGATGGACGGAGGACAGTTCCGCCAATACGCGCTCACCGGCCGGCGTCAGCGCGAGAATGGCGCGCCGGCGGTCATGGGCATCGCTCTGGCGTCGCAGGTAGCCGCTCTCGACCATCCGGTCCACGAGCTCGACGGCACTGTGGTGACGGATCACCAGCCGCGCGGCCAGATCGCCCACCGTCACCGCCCCGCCGCCCGGGAACCCCTTGATCGCAAGCAGCGCCTGGTGCTGCCGCGGCGCGAGCCCGGCGGCCTGCGCCGCCTCGGCGCTGAAGGTGAGAAAGCGCGCCAGCACGTGGCGGAATTCCGCGAGCAGCTGATAGTCCACGAGCGACAGCTCGCGCACGCGAGTCCGGTCAGTCGCAGGCCGCTTGACGGTGGAAGTCATGAACCGCTCCTGTTGAAGTATATCGTAATACGATGTATTTTCCCGGCGCCCCGCCCGCAACCCATCGCATCCACTCATGAAACACCGGAATGCCGCCCATGCGGCACAGGATACCTTGCGCGACTTCTCCGCGGATCGACGCCTGCTGGCCATCGCGGCCATGGGCATCGTGACCGGCACATTCGGTGCCTGCGCCGCCTGGGCACTGCTGCGGCTGATCTCTCTGGTGACCCATCTTGCCTATTTCCACACGCTCGGCACCGGTCCGTACGCGCTCTCGCACCTGAAGCTCGGCCCGCTTTCGGTCCTGATCCCGGTGACCGGCGGTCTCATCGTCGGCCTCATGGCGCGCTACGGGTCGTCCAAGATCCGTGGCCACGGGATCCCGGAGGCACTCGAGTCCATCCTCACCGGCGGCAGCCGCATCGAGGCGAAGGTCGCTCTGCTGAAACCGCTCTCCTCGGCGGTGGCAATCGGCACCGGCGGACCGTTCGGCGCCGAGGGCCCAATCATCATGACCGGCGGGGCGCTTGGCTCGCTGCTCGCGCAATGCCTTCCGCTGACGCCGGCGGAACGCAAGACGCTGCTGGTGGCGGGCGCAGCTGCCGGGATGACCGCGATTTTCGGCACGCCGGTAGCTGCGGTGCTGCTGGCCGTGGAAGTGATGTTGTTCGAATGGAAACCGCGCAGCCTGGTCCCGGTGTGCGTCTCGGCGGTTGTGGCGCGCGCCTGGCGACCCTATCTGGTGGGCGCCTGGCCGCTGTTCCCCTATACCGGCACGCCACACGTGCCCTGGTGGGGCATCGGTGCCTGCCTGCTGGTCGGTGTGCTCGCTGGTGGGCTCGGCGCGCTGCTGTCGGCAGCGGTGTACGGCGCTGAGGAACTGTTCGAGAAACTCCCGGTGCACTGGATGTGGTGGCCAGCCCTGGGCGGTGTCCTCGTCGGCCTCGGCGGACTCATCGATCCGGCGGTGCTCGGCGTCGGCTACGACAACATACAGGCACTGCTCGACGGCACCGTGCCGCTGCACGCTGCCATGGAGCTGCTCGTCGGCAAGGCGCTGGTGTGGATCGGCGCACTCTCATCGGGGACCTCCGGCGGCGTGCTCGCCCCCTTGCTGATCGTAGGTGGCGCCCTCGGGGTCCTCGAGGCCCACCTCGCGCCGTTCGGTGGTCCCGGTTTCTGGGCACTCGTGGCGATGTCCGCCACGCTCGGCGGAACGCTGCGCGCGCCGCTCGCCTCCAGCGTCTTCGCGGTCGAGATCACAGGCGACCTGCGTGTCCTGCCGGCAGTCCTCGCCGCCTGCGCGGCCGCCTACGCAATGACCGTTCTGATCATGCGCCGCTCCATACTGACCGAGCGCCTGGCACGCCGTGGCCGGCATCTGTCCTACGAGTACAGCGTTGACCCGTTTTCAGTCGCGCGGGTCGGGGAAATCATGGTGCAGCCGGCCCACACCCTGCCGGCCGGCATGACCGCGCGGGAGGCATTCGATTTCTTCAGCCCCGAGCCGCCAATCCATCGCCACACCACCTATCCGCTCGCCGAGCCCGATGGGCGGATCACGGGGATGGTCTGTCGCACCGACGTGCTGCGCTGGGTGCACGAGGGCGCCCCCGCTGAGCGCACGCTGCGCGAGCTATGCGGGGCCGACTCGGCACTGATCGGTTATCCCGATGAGCCGGTCGCGGACCTCGCCGATC
>JAJXWE010000062.1 GCA_021781775.1 Pseudomonadota bacterium
CATCGAGCGCGTGCGTTAGGGCCTATGGAACCCCGAGCACAACGAGCAGGACCGGCTCAATCGTAATGCGCTCGCGGCGCGCGGCTACTGGCAGGCGTTCCAGCGCGTGAAAGCGTCCGTGGCCCGTGTGCTCGCCGGCGAGAACGCCGGCGTGGTCGCCGAAGCAGTGCACGGGGACTGGTATCGGGAATTGTTCGGACCCCCGGTGGCGGCCGGCCTCCTCAACGCCGCCGATCTCGCGGGATACCGCGCAGGACAGGTGTTCATCCGGCGCTCGATGCATGTGCCTCCACCGGTCGAGGCGGTGCGCGATCTGATGCCCGAGTTCTTCGCGCTGCTGGCTGCGGAGTCTGAGCCGGCGGTGCGCGTCGTACTTGGCCACTTCTTCTTCGTCTACGTGCATCCGTACATGGATGGCAACGGTCGCATGGGCCGATTCCTGATGAACGTGATGCTGGCGTCCGGCGGCTGGCCATGGACCGTTGTAACGGTGGATACGCGCGAGGCATACATGGCGGCGCTTGAAGAGGCGAGCGTGCGCCAGGACATCGTCCCGTTCACGCGCTTCCTTGCCGAGAGCGCGACCGCATCGGCGCGTAAGCATCGCGCGTAGGCCCGGCGCGAGCGCGCTGCCGGATGGTATAGGCTCAATGTGAGGAACACGCGCTGTGCCGATAAGACTGTCGCACGTCTAGGCTCGAGAAGTCCGCTGCGCAACGACGTGAGGCACTCGAAGTGGGTGACCTTCGGAGCGTTCACCCAATCCGCCGGCGGTCGGGAAGGGCGCTAAAGTGATTGCGTAGTTGGTACCCGCTTAGGGACTCGTAACTCTTTAACGCACATGGATTTTGGTCATGTGCGTAGTAACACCCCGCACCAAAAAAAACGCCGCGCAGATGCGCGGCGTTTTCGTAGGAGCAATGCGCTCTTACTTGGAGATCGAACGCTTGAACATGCGGTCGATCTTCTGGTTGATCGCGTCGATCTCAGCCTTGTTCGACTGTGCGAGAGAGAGCGCCTCGTTGGCAGTGCTCTGCGCAGCAGCAGACTTCTGATCGGCAGCGTTCTGCGCGGCCTCGGCAGCGCTGTTGGCCTTGTCGGCCGTGCTCTGAGCGGCAGAGACCTGGGTCTGCAGCTGGGCCACCTGCGACTTCAGGTTGGCGATGTCCGACTTGATCGGGGTCAGATCCTGGCAGCCGGCGAGACCGACCACGAGTGCCGCGGCCGCGGCCACCTTCACTACGCTCGCGTACTTCATAAAGTCCCCTTGGGGTTGTTGATTGAGGAAGTCCTGAAAATGCAAACGAACCGAGGTGGAGCAGCCCCCACGACTCGAGTGGACAAGTCCAACAAATTTATCGGGGGAATGCAACCCCGTTGATGCTGATTTTATTGGATTTTGGGGTTTGTACGGATGCATGCGACGTACAGATGAACCCTGGCTGAATAGACGAACGAAGAGTGGATCGATACGCACGTACGACGCTGAAATCGCTCGCACCGCAACGATGACTAGGGAGCCTGCGTGTCGGTGCGACGCGACGATCGAATGCGGAGTCGCGTGCGAGCTTGGCGCTGCGTGGCGCTGTTCCTAACAGCAGGTGCATCGTTCCGGGCCCGCGGGTCCGCCATTTGGTTCGCTTCGCGGGGATGAAGTGCCCTGGGTGACTTGCCAAATCCCATGACATGGATATAATCACAGCCTTGTATAAGAAAACAGGCGTCGCCATGTCTGACCTCACGCCCCGGCAAGTACAGGTTCTGCGCCTCATCCAGCGTTTCATCGCGCACTCGGGCATGCCGCCCACCCGTGCGGAAATCGCGCGCGAACTCGGCTTTCGCTCTCCCAATGCCGCCGAAGACCATCTGCGCGCCCTGGCGCGCAAGGGGGTCATCGCGCTGGTACCGGGCGCCTCGCGCGGCATCCAGCTCAAGGACACCATCCGCGAGCAGATCGGCCTGCCGCTGATCGGGCGGGTCGCCGCCGGACGGCCGATCTTCTCGGAGGAGAACATCGAGGCGCGGCTCGACATCGATCCGGGGGTCTTCCAGCCCCGGCCACATTATCTGCTCAAGGTCACCGGCATGAGCATGAAGGATGCCGGCATCCTTGATGGGGATCTGGTCGCGGTGCATCGCACCGCCGAGGTGCGCAGCCGGCAGATCGTCGTGGCGCGCCTGGAGAACGAAGTCACGGTCAAGCGCTACCGCCAGGAAGGCTCGGTGGTCTGGCTGTTGCCGGAGAACAGCGATTTCGAGCCCATCCGGGTCGACCTGAAGGAAGAGTCGCTGTTGATCGAGGGCATCGTGGTCGGGGTATTGCGCCGGGGCAAGAGTCACGGACTGATGTGATGATGGGAGCGGGCGTGCATGAACGCCGATTCGCCCCGGCCCGGCGTCGCGCCGTCTCGGCCGCAAGCAGATCCCCGCCTCGAGCGGCTGCTGGCTCACCCGGCTCTCTGGCGGGCCGGGGCCGCCACGCGCGCGCCGGTCTGGCCGAGCGGATTCGCCTCGCTCGATGAGGGATTGCCGGGCGGCGGCTGGCCGCGCAGCGGTCTGATCGAGATCCTCCCGGCCCGTTTCGGTCAGGGCGAGCTGCAACTGATGCTGCCGGCGCTCGCAGCGCTCACCGCCCGTCCCGAGGCGCGCTGGTGCGTGTGGGTGAAACCGCCCCTGCAGCCGTTTGCGCCGGCGCTCGCAACCGCGGGCATGGTTCTCGCGCGTGTGCTCATCGTGCGGGCGACGGATCGGGGCCGGCGGCCGGCGGCTCTGTGGGCTTTCGAGCAGGCGCTCGGCTCGGGTGCCTGCGACAGCGTGCTCGCCTGGGCGCGCCATGCTCCCATCCGTCAGCTGCGCCGTCTGCAGCTGGCGGCGCAGCGCGGCAATGCGCTCGGAGTCTTGTTCCGGCCACGCGAGTCGGCGCGCGAGAATTCCCCGGCGATGCTGCGGATGGCGCTCGAGCCGCGCCGCGGCGGCGCACGGGTCACGCTGCTCAAGAGCCGCGGCGGAACGCTTAGGGCGCTCGATCTGACTTGGGAGGCGATCCGGCGCGAGCCGCTCGAGGCATCGTGAGGGCGCCGAGAACGATCGATCTGTTCGCGCCGGCGGACCTGCCGGCGCGCAACGCCCCGTGTCCCACCGTGCAGCCGGTGGCAGCGCGCTCGCTGTCCCCGCGGGCCATTCAGCCGTCGCGGGCGCCGCTGTGGCTCGGTGTGCACGTGCCCGAGCTGTCCGGGGAGGCGCAGCAGGGCACGCCGCGCTCGCTGCTGGCCCTGGCCGCGCGCGCGCAGCGCTTCACGCCCCGCGTCAGTCTCGCACCGCCCGATGGTGTGTTGCTCGAGGTGCGCTCCAGTCTGCATCTGTTCGGTGGTGTGGAGGGGTTGCGTGAGGCGCTGCTCGGGGAGTGCGCCGAGCTGAAGCGGACCGTCGCCCTGGCGTTCGCACCGACGCCGCTCGCGGCGCTCGTCGGCGCGCGCGCGGAGCGACCGTTCATGGTGTTGGATGCGGCGCAGCTGACCGGCTCGCTCGCGCCCGTGCCGCTCACGGCATTGCGCTGGCCGCAGGAGTCGATCGAGCGTCTGGCCTGCCTCGGTGTGCGCACCATCGGTCAGGTGTTGCGTCTGCCCCGGGCCGGATTCGCGCAGCGCTTCGGGGCGATGCGGCTGACCGATCTGGATCGGCTGACGGGACGGGCGAACGATCCGCGCGAACGGTTCGAGGCGCCGGCGCGGTTCCGCCGCCGTCGCGAGCTGTCCTACGAATCGGCGAGCCACGCGCAGCTCGCCGCCGCGCTGCGCCCGCTGCTCGATGAGCTCGGCGGCTTCCTCACGGCCCGACAATGCGGAGTGCTGGCGCTCGAGTGCCTGTTCTGGCACCGCCGGCACGCACCGACCCGCTGCGAGCTGCGGCTCGGTGAGCCGCAGGCCGATGCGCAGCGGCTCGTCAAGCTGCTCGATGAGCGCCTGCGCACGCTCGTGCTGCCCGAGCCGGTGCGCGCCTGTGAGCTGCGCGCCGGCCTGCCGGTATCGCGCCGGCTGCACTCCGCGGGGCTCTGGCAGCCCGGCGAGCGGGGCGGGCGGGCCGAGGCGAGCGGCGTCGAGCTCATCGAGCGGCTGCGCGTCCGGCTGGGCGACGAGGCGATCGAGACCCTCGAGCTCGTGCCCGATCACCGGCCGGAGGCGGCCTGGCGCCGTGCGGCTCCCGGGGCATGCGCCGGCGCCGCGTCCGCTCCACCCCCGCAGGACGGTCCGGGCGCTCAGGGGGCGCGCAGGAAGGCGCCGCGCCCGTTGTGGCTGTTGCCGGCGCCCCGCAGGCTGCGCCAGCACGACGGCCTGCCTCGGTACCGCGGCGCGTTGTATCTCGAGGGAGAGCCGGAGCGGATCGAGTCCGGCTGGTGGGACGGGCGGGATGTCGCTCGCGATTATTACAATGCCCGTGATGCGCGCGGCCGGCGGTTGTGGCTGTACCGCGAGCGCGAACGGCCGCACCGCTGGTTCCTGCACGGGGTGTATGGCTGAGCGGCCGGGCGGGGGCGGCCCGGCGATGTCCTCGAGGCACCCGACCGTTGCGAGCGGCGCGTACGCCGAGCTGCACTGCCTCAGCAACTTCACCTTCCTGCGCGGCGCATCGCATCCGCAGGAGCTCGTCGCGCGGGCGGCCGAGCTCGGCTACACCGCGCTCGCCCTCACCGACGAGTGCTCGCTCTGCGGGGTGGTGCGCGCGCACGTGGCGGCCAAGGAGCGCGGCCTGCAACTGATCATCGGCGCGGAATTCCGGCTCGCGTGCGGTCTGCGGCTGGTGGCGCTTGCGACCGACCGGCACGGATACGGCCGGCTCTGCCGGCTCATCACCGTGGGGCGGCGCGCCGCCGCCAAGGGCGGCTACCACCTGACCCGCGAGGATCTCGCCGCGACGCTCGAGCACTGTCTGCTGCTGTGGCTGCCCGGGGCGGTGGTGCAGGCCGAGGAGGCGCGCTGGCTCGGGGAGGTCTTTCCCGGACAGGTCTGGATCGCCGTGGAGCTGCTGCGCGGTGGCGCCGACCGCGAATGGCTCGCCGGTCTTGAGCGACTCGGGCGCGAGCAGAGTCTGCCGCTCGTTGCGAGCGGCGATGTGCACATGCACGTGCGCTCGCGCCGCAGGTTGCAGGATGCGCTGACGGCGGTGCGTCTGAGCGTGCCCATCCGGCAGGCCGGGTGGAGTCTGCATCCGAACGGCGAGCGCCATCTGCGCGAGATCGAACGGCTCGCCAGGCTCTACCCGCCGGCGCTGCTGGAGGAGACGGTGCGCATCGCACGACGCTGTACGTTCTCACTCGATGAGTTGCGCTACGAGTATCCGCGCGAGCTGGTGCCGCCGGGGGAAACGCCCGCGCGCCACCTGCGCCGGCTCACCGAGGCGGGAGCGCGACGACGCTGGCCGCACGGGGTACCCGCGAGCGAGCGCGCCGCGCTCGAGCATGAGCTGGCGTTGATCGGGGAGCTCGGCTACGAGCCGTACTTCCTGACCGTGCACGATCTGGTCGAGTTCGCGCGCGGCCGCGGCATTCTCTGCCAGGGCAGAGGGTCGGCCGCCAACTCGCGGGTGTGTTACTGCCTGGGCGTCACCGCGGTCGATCCGCAGCGCGGCGCCAGGCTGCTGTTCGAGCGGTTCATCTCCAAGGAGCGCAACGAGCCGCCCGACATCGACATCGACTTCGAGCACGAGCGGCGCGAGGAGGTGATCCAGTACGTCTACGGCAAGTACGGCCGGGAGCGCGCGGCGCTCGCCGCCACGGTGATCCTGTACCGCGCGCGCAGCGCCCTGCGCGATCTCGGCAAGGCTTTCGGGCTGGCACCCGAGGTGTGCGCGCGGCTCGCCAAGACGATGCAGTGGTGGGACGGGAGCGAGGCGCTCCTCGAGCGGTTGCGCGCGGCCGGGTTCGATCCCGAGGATCCTGCGTTCGCGAGCCTGGCGGCGCTCGCGCGCGAGCTCGTCGCTTTTCCGGGCTTTCCGCGCCACCTGTCCCAACACGTCGGCGGGCTGGTGATCAGCGCCGGGCGGCTCGATGAGCTGGTGCCGATCGAGAACGCTTCGATGCCCGATCGCACCGTCGTGCAATGGGACAAGGACGACCTCGATGCCCTCGGCCTGCTCAAGGTCGACGTACTCGCCCTCGGTATGCTGAGCGCGCTGCGCAAGGCGTTCGCGCTGGTCAACGGCCTGCGCGGCACGCACCATGCGCTCGGCACCCTGCCCGCCGAGGATCCCGAGGTCTACGCGATGATCTCGCGCGCCGACACGGTGGGGGTTTTCCAGGTCGAATCGCGCGCGCAGATGGCCATGCTGCCGCGGCTGAAGCCGCGCTGCTACTACGACTTGGTGATCGAGGTGGCCATCGTGCGCCCCGGACCGATCCAGGGCGACATGGTGCACCCGTACCTCAGGCGCCGCCAGGCGCGCGAGCCGGTGCAGTATCCGAGCGCGGAGGTCGAGTCGGTCCTGCGTCGCACGCTCGGGGTGCCGATCTTCCAGGAACAGGTGATGCAGCTCGCCGTGGTCGCCGCCGGCTTCACTCCCGGGGAGGCCGATCAGCTGCGCCGGGCCATGGGCGCATGGAAGCGCAGCGGGGGACTCGGGCACTTCCGCGACCGTCTCATCGGCGGGATGTGCGCGCGCGGCTACGCACCGCAGTTCGCCGAGCGGGTCTACCGGCAGATGCTCGGCTTCGGCGAGTACGGCTTTCCGGAGGCCCACGCGGCCAGCTTCGCGCTGCTGGTGTACGACTCGGCGTGGCTGAAGCATCACGAGCCGGCGGCCTTCGCCGCGGCGCTGCTGAACAGCCAGCCGATGGGTTTTTACGCCCCGGCGCAGCTGGTGCGCGATGCGCGCGCGCACGGCGTCGAGGTGCGTCCCGTGGACGTGTGTGCGAGCGAGTGGGACTGCACCCTCGAGCACCGCGGCGCCGGACAGCCGGCGCTGCGCCTGGGCATGCGTCTGGTGAAGGGCCTCACGCGCGCCGGGGGCGAGCGTGTCGTGCATGCGCGCCTCGCGAACGCCTTCAGCGCGGTCGAGGATCTCGGCCGACGCACCGGACTCGAGCGCGGCGATCTGGAGGCACTCGCCGCCGCGGGCGCGCTCGCCACGCTGAGCGGCAACCGCCATCTGGCCTTCTGGGATGTCGCCGGCGTGGAGCGGCCGCTGCCGATCGAGGTCACCACTGAGCAGGGCGGAGCCGATGCGCTGTCGGACGCATCGCTCCGGCGGTCCGGTCCCGCATCGCGGGAGGCGGCCCGACCTTTGCTCGCCGCTCCGACCGAGGGGGAAAACATCGTCGGGGATTACGCATCGCTCGGCTTGACGCTCGGCCGTCATCCGCTGGCGTTGCTGCGCGATACACTGCAGCGCAAGGGCGTGCGCGTCGCGCAGGAGATCGCGGTGCTCGGGCACGGTCAGGAA
>JAJXWE010000063.1 GCA_021781775.1 Pseudomonadota bacterium
TCGCCATGGCGGTGAGCACCTGGCCGGCCACTCCGCCGTTGGCGCCGGCACCCAGGCCGACGATGTAGGTCTTGACGCCATTTTGCGCCAGCTGCTGCAGCGTGGCGATGGCGTCGAGAACGGCCTGATCATTGGTGCCGGCGGTGTTCAGCGACCCATCGGTGTTGAAGGCCACCGTCTCGCCGTAGTTCACCGCCGCGACCGATCCGGGCGGCGGCCAGGAATGGCCCGAGAGGTCCTTGGTCGGCTGGCCGTCGGTGAGCAGGATGACATAGCGGTCCGGCGCGCAGCCGTTGGAGGAGGGCGGGTTGTCGTACTTGAAGTAGTTGTACGCGTTCGCGAGCAGTCCGGCGATCGGTGACTGCTCGGCGCTTGCCTTGATCTCGCTGGTCGAGGTGGAATTGGTCTCGGGCGCCAGGTATTTGGCGAAGTAGCCGAGTGCGGTGTTGATGCTCGAGGTCGTGGGACTCTGGCCGGCATTGCCCTGCGTGAAGGTCACGAGCGGTGCCCAGTATCCGCCACTCGGCGGCGCGGCGCTCTGCTGTGTCGCATCGAAGCCGAATCCTCTCTCCATGTACATCGTCTGCGGCGTGTAGGGAACGTACCCGGCATTGGTCGGGGTGGTCGTCGTGGCGCAGGAATTGATTTCGTTGTTGTAGCTTTCGGCGATGTTGCCGGGGTTCGAGTTGTACTGCGAGAGCGTGTAGTTCGGCGGCCACGGGTTCGAGGGGGTCGGGCCGCCGTACACGAGGCACACCGGGGAGATGTAGCCTCCCGGGGCATACAACACGTCATTGATCGTCGGATCATCGCTCGTGGTGCTCACCTGCATGTACGGGGCGCTCGAGAGCGACAGGCCCGCGCTGACCGTCACCAGCCCGGAGCTCGCGATGTTCTTGCAGTTCGCATAGACGGTATTCGACGACGACAGGCTGGTGTAGTTGTAGCAGGGGTTGGCAATGTAGTTGTTGCCGGTGGTCTGGGTGGCGGTGAAATAGAACGGCCCGCTCGTCGGACTCATCGCGTACAGCCAGGTTGTGTACTCCCCGAGGCTCGAGGTGCTGTAGTCCATCAGCGCGAAGTTCGTGTCAGCGATGAAGGACTGCAGGACCGCGGTGATCGCGGACTTGGCGATATTGAGCCGGCTGGCCGAGTTGTCACACTGCTCGCCGGACGTTCCGGGACAGGTCACGGTGTTCGGCGCGACGCCACCGCTGCCGGCGTTCACCGGCGGCGTGAACCCCGCCGGTATGGTGTAGTTCGCCGGGGAGCTCGAGTTTTGCAGCAGGCTGTAGCTCGAGTTCAACCCGCCGGCGCCGGTCATGATCGCCCCGGCCAGCGTGCCGTCCATCGACTGCGAGTTGCCGATGGCGATGACCACCTGCGGGTGCGCCGGGATGGTGACCGTGAGCGGCGTCTGCGAGATGTTGATCGTGGGGACGGCAGCGGCCGCCACGCCGCCGGTGTAGGCCGCCGTCAGCAGGCACACTGCGAGCCAGCCGGGCAGCCAGGTGGGGCGGCGGATCGGTCGGGAGGACGACTGTTCGATGCGCATAGGTCATTCCCTCTCGTAGATGCTGCGCAGAGTGGCGGTGGCGGTCTGGTTTCCGCCGGTCGCGCGCGCGGTGACGGCGAATACCTGGACGCAGCCGTTGGCGCCGTAGCCCTGCTGGCACGCGCCGAGCGAGGTGCCCGGCATGGCGACCGAGGGCATCTGCTCGACGAAGAACTCCGGGGCGGCGGGGATCGACGCCAGGGTCGGTCCGGTATAGGTGAGCACCTGGCTGCCCGAACTCCAGTTGATGCCGGCGTAGACGCTGCCGGCAGCCGGATTGAGCGTGTAGAGACCGGCGTTGTTCTGGGAGAACGCGACGTAGGTGCCCTCGGCGATGTTCATCTCGGCGAAGCGCAACGCTGCGCCGGCCGCCTCGATGGCCATGTCGTGGTTGGCGTCGTTCTGCGCGAGACGCACCTCGGTCGTCTGGGTGCGGGCGAGCATCACGGCGATCAACGTCAGCACCAGCAGAAAAATCAGGGAGACGAACAGCACGGCGCCGCGTTGTGACGCTGCCGAGGCCTTCGCGGGGGATGTCCGGGCACTCATGGGTGTTCGATGCAGGTTCAGTTGGTGGTGTTGCGCAGCGAAATGGTGGTCTCGAAGACCTGCCGCAGGCGCGTATCGATCGGCGCGGTGACCAGCGTGCCGAGCAGGTTGTAGGTGCGGGCCGTCGTCGGCTTGGGTATGGCGTAAAGCGGACTGGCCACGAGCAGCGCGATCTTGACGCTGACCACGCAGTTAAACTCCACGCCGCCCGTGCCGGCGATGGGCGCACAGTTGGGGTTGGAGGCCACGGCGTTGGAGAGCTGATCGGCGGTGACGTACTCGGTCGCCGCCAGCGAGCCGGTGGTGTCCACCCCGTAGAGGATCTGCATGTTCTCGATGTCCGGGGCGATCTCGGCCGGGGGATTCGTGAAGGTGGGATTGCCGGCGAGGGAGTACGAGTACAGCGCCCCATCGCCATCGGTGCCCTTGCCGATGTAGAAGACGAAGGTGTCGACGACGCCGATCTGCGCGCCGGGCGCGAAGGTCTCCCCGAGCGACTGCACGAAGCTCACCGAGCTGCCGCTGACGCCCTGGATCTCATCGACGACCGAATTCGCGCAGTTCGAGATGACAGCGAGCTGGCCGGCGGCGAGCCCGGTGGTGCTCTGCACGCTCACTGTATTCGCGCCCGAGTCGGCGGTCGTGTACACCGGCGCGATCTGCGAGTACGTGGTGTGCACGGCGATGACGTCGCTGCCCTTGATGGGCAGCGCATTGCTCATGTTGCCCTCCGAGATCACCGAGGAGTCGAGCGCGCCGCCGAGTTCCGGAGTGCTATCCCAGTCGCCCTGGGAGGAGTCCCCGGGCGGCAGCGCCTGCAGGGTCAGGGCCGAGCCCGGGGCGCTTCCCGAGGCCTCGTAGCCGGACAGTGCCTCGGTGAAATCCCCCGTGAGGGGTGTCGGACTCAGGCCCGGCGACACCAGCTGGCGCAGGGTGCTGTTGCAGGCCATGTACCCGGCGCTGCGCACCGTCTGCTGCAGGATGTCGAGGGCGATGCGGCCGTTGTCGGCGAGCTCGGCGATGCCGGCGGTGTCGTTGGAGGCGGAATGCACGCTGATGAAGGTCGAGATCACCGCGCCCGTCACGATCAGTCCGAGCACCAGCGCGACCATCAGCTCGATCAGCGAGAAGCCGCCGGTGCGCGCCGGACGAGTCGCCTGCGCGGCGCGGTTGAGCAGGGTCGGCCTCACAGGACACTCTCCAGGGTGAAGGAGGCCGGAGTGGGTGTCGCCGCGGGTGCCGTGCCGAACGCCCACTCGGCGAGGCTGTCGTCCCAGGTGATAGTGATGGTCGCCGTCGGCTGACCGGCGCCGCCGGGGAAGCTCATCACGACCTGTCCATCGCCGTTCGGCAGCGCGCCGGTGGTCACGCCGCTCGAGGAGTTCAGTTGCTGCTTCCACATGTACAGGTCGTACTGGGCGATCTGTGCCGGCGTACAGGTGTTGCCGGTGCCCTCGCACGTGAAGCCCGGGTTGGCGTAGGCGCCGTAGCCGACCGCATACCCGGGCGCCGTCAGCGCGTAGGCGCGGTTTGCGCGCATCTCATCGAGAATCGAGTAGGCGAGGTTGGCGGCCTGGGTGCGGAAGTAGGCGCTGTCGTTCGCCTTGACCGCGGCCAGCACCAGCCGGGCGACGCCGAGCATGCCGATGCTGATGACCAGCACGGCGACCAGCACCTCCACCAGGGTGAAGCCGTCGCTGCGGCGGGGGGGCACGGACAAGTGGTGCGGGTGTGTCATGGCTGCGGTCACGGGCATACGAGCGCCTGCGCCGGAATGCCCAGCGTCTGGCCCGGAGTCGAGGAGGACTGGATGCCGCCGGTCGCGGCGACTTCGATGTCGCGGGCATAACTCGCGCCGCGGCGGTCGCACAAGGTGAAATACGTCGTCAGGTACACCCCCGAGCCGGCGGCCGCCTGGACGAAACCGTTTGGCTGAAAGGTGAGCTGACTGACTCCCCCGCCGTTGAAACTGGCGCTGAGCGTATTGCCGGCATCGAGCTGCGGCATGGTCTGCAGGACGGTGGGCGTGGCGCCGCTGGTCGCGACGATCCAGCCGGTGCTCCAGGCGCTCGAGCCGTTGCAGGTGGCGCCGTCGCTGGACGAGCAGATCACCACGTTGGCGTCGCGCTTGACCGCCTCACTGCGGGCATAGGCGAGACTGGACAGCAGCGAGTCGGCCTGGGAGTCCTCGCGGCTGTTCTGCACGAACACCGTCAGGGACGGGATCGCGATGGCGATCAGGATCGCCGCGACGGTGAAGGTGACCAGCAGCTCGAGGAGCGTGAAGCCTGTCTCGCGGCTGCGGTGTTGGCCTGGTCCTGTGAGCGGATCTCGCACGGGGTTTCGCCCCTGCTGACTCTAAGTTGCGTCGGACTGTACTGGATCCTCCCCGGGGCAATCCAGGGATGGATCGTGTAATTCGGAGTGTTTCCGACCGGCGGGTGCCCGCGGGGGACGAACGGCGCGCCGGGGAAAAGCGTGCGCCAAGTCCTTGACTTTCACCGCCGGGTTTCGTCCGCAGCCGCGCCGTGCACAGCTGACATAACACGGCGATGGGCGCCGGGGTCCCGGGGCGTGCTGTGACGGCGGTCGTGACCGGCTGGCCGCCCCGGGGCGGCCAGCCGGACGCGGGCCCCTCAGCGACGGGGCCGCGCGGGTGAGTGGCTCAGTGGGTCGGGGCTTTGCGCTGCGCCTGGTTCCACCGGCGCAGCGCGGCCAGGGTGTTGGCAACGTGCTGGCGCGGATCGAGGTTCGTGTACGAGTAGAAGACCCGGTCGTGCGGGGTGATCACATACGAGGTGCGGTTGGCGAGCAGCGGATCCTGGGGCAGCACCACGTCGTAGGACTTGATGATCCGCCCGCTGGTGTCCGCCGCCACCGGGAATTTCTTGCGGCAGACGCTGACCGAGAAGCGTTTGAGCTTGGCGATCGGATCATGCGAGACGCCGATGACGGTGGCGCCGAGCGCCTTGAACTTCGGGATGGCCCGGGCGAACAGGTGCGCCTCCATGGTGCACCCGGGCGTGAATGCGGCCGGGTAGAAGTAGAGCACCACCGGACCCTTCTTCAGCGCGTCGGCCAGCGAGAACGGGTAGGCCTTGCCGCCGCGGGTGGCCGTGGCGGTGAACAGCGGGGCCTTGGCCCCATCGGGCAGCGCGGCCATGGCCGCCTGCGCGAGCAGCAGCCCGGTCGCAAGCGCGAGAGTGAGAGTGAGGGTACGTCGCATGGCTCGCCTCCTGAGGTGACAGGTCGCGCATCATCGCGCATCGGGCGCACGAGGTCACGCGAACCGCCACCGGGGCAGGGCACGCGGCAGCGGGCACGGCCGGCTCAGTCCTGGTAGTCCTCGTTCCCGGGCGTGGGCACGGGCTTCAGTCTGGCGATCGCCGCCTGATCCTCGAAACGCAGCGTGTAGAAGCCGCCGTGGCTGGAGGTGACCCACAGATACAATTGTCCGCCTCGCCAGAGGAAGCGGCTGTGCGCCTTCGACCAGGCGAAGTTGATCGGCGGCCCGACGCCCTGGAAGACGTTGAGCAGCGAGCCCGGATCGATCTGGCCCGGATCGGCGGGCGCCGGTCCCTTGAAGTAGGCGATCTCGCGCGGCCGGTAGGGATTGTGGATGTCGAAGACCCGCACGCCGGCCTGGTGGCTCGAGCAGGCCAGCAGCTTCGCATCGAGCGGGTTGTCGAAGGTGCAGTCGTGCACGCTGTAGCCGTAGCCGCCCATGGTGGCGGTGATGTCGTGCTCGGTGAGGGCGCAGTTGCGCGGATCGTCGACGCCGAGCATCAGCCGCGCGACCAGCTTCGGTCTGGCCAGGTCGCTGATGTCGATCAGCCGCTCCAGTCCGTTCGGCGGCAGTCCCGCCCGGCAGGCGGCGATCGCGCCCTGCGGGTCGGCGCAGCCGCCCGAGCCGCACTCATCGCCGATGGCCAGGTACGGCCGGCCGGCGATGAACGCCAGATCGGGCTCGATCGCGATGTCCCCGTCCTTCCAGTAGAGCGAACCGAGCACGCGGATCGCAGGGTGGGGCCGGCGCTGCTGCACCGCGCTCACATCGTAGATCACCAGTCCGTTGCCCGAGCTGAAGTCCCCGGCATGCACCAGGTGGCCGACGACCCCGCAGAACAACAGCGTGTCGGGCGGGTGCCCGTCGACGGTGAACTGGTTGAGCGAGATGCGGTGGCAGATCTGGTGGGCCTCAGCGCCGCCGGCCTGGCCGTGGGGAAAGTCCCAGTCGAGCAGCTCGCGCGGGTGGCGGGGATCGGTGAGATCGATCGCGTACAGACGGCGCTTGTTGAACGAGGCGATCCAGTAGGTCCTGCCGTCGTAGGCGAAATTGCCGGCGTGCGCCTGCAGCTCCGGATCCGGGATCTGCACGCTCGAAAGCAGACGCGGATGAGCGCAGTCGGAGAGGTCGTAGAAGGATACCGCTGGCTGCGGGCCGGCGCCCATCCAGCTCTCGGCCGAACCCAGCAGCGCCCGGCGCGGGTTGATCGATCCGTCCTCCCAGTCGTAGAGCGAGGCCGGGTCGTCGAGGTGGGTGACGTAGCGCGGATCGCGCAGGTGGCTGACATCGAGCACCTGGATGCCCGGGTGCTCGAGCGGCGGCACGCCCTTCTGTCCGGCCTCGTAGCCCTCGGTGGTGACGTACGCACAGTGGCCGTACCACATCAGCTGGTGCCCGGCCCCCTGGCCGGCGTATTCCCCGACGATCGCAAGATTACAGTTGTAGGGGCGCGTCGCGGCGCCGCTCGCACGCTCGGCCGCCGTGAGCTGACCGTCGAGGCCGGTCTCGGTCCGATCGTCCCGCTGGCAGTGCGGCCGGGCCAGCGGACCGAGAAACGGCGTCGATGCCCGAGCACGCCCGGGTGCCACCGAGAACAGCAGTGCCGCGGCAATGAACGACAGCCCGATCCTCCGGGCGATTCCAGATGCCTCACCCATGGTCAGCCTCGCCGGATCTTGTTATGAAATGCGGCGCGCGATGCGCTCCCCTGCGCAGGATTATGGCGCGCCGGCACCCCGTGCGCCCAGCCCCGGGCCGCACACCCGCGGCATGCCTGTCGGGGCGGCGGCCGGCGGAGGGCACGGGCCACTCGGATAACCGAGCCCATAGATATAAGGTAAGCATATGTAAAATAGACCGAAATCCGATGAGCCAGCGTTCGCGGCCTCCGGTGCGCACAGTCCGTCGATGCCCCCGGGGATCCGGGTCGATCAGGTGCGGCGCAGCAGCGCGTAGGCAAAAGACTGCTCGGTCCCGGAGGGCGCGCGATGCCGCTCGGCGTGTGTGCGCACCAGCGAGAACGCCG
>JAJXWE010000064.1 GCA_021781775.1 Pseudomonadota bacterium
ATTCCGCTGCAGCACGAGGCCGGTCAGCCGCTCACCGATCCGTTCTTCGTGGCCATGCTCGGCCATCTCGCCGAGGCCATCACCCAGCGCGGCTATGGGCTGAGCCTGCAGAAGGTCGTGCTGCCGACGCACGAATGGCTCGCGGAGATCATCGCCTCGGGGCGCAGCGACGGCGTCGTGGTGATCGGCCAGAGCACCGAGCACGACACGCTGCAGCACGCCGCGGCCGCGTACCTGCCGCTGGTGGTCTGGGGTGCGCAGATGCCCGGTCAGCGGTATTGCACGGTGGGCAGCGACAACCCGTACGGCGCCCGCGCCGCGGTGCGCCACCTGCTGAAGGGGGGGCGGCGGCGAATCGTCTTCCTCGGTGATCTGACCGGCCCGGAGCTGCGACAGCGCTATGAGGGCTACGAGAGTGCGCTGCGCGAGGCGCCGCGGGGCACGGCCCCGCCTCGCCGGGTTTCGGCGCATCTGACTCCGGATGCCGCCTACACCGCGGTGAGTGAGTGCCTACGCGCCGGTGATTCGTTCGACGCCGTGTTCGCGGCCAGCGATGTCATCGCGATCAGCGCCATCCGCGCTCTGGTGAATGAGGGGCGGGCCGTGCCGCAGGAGGTCGCGGTCGTGGGTTTCGACGATATTTCGCTCGCCGCGCACACCACGCCCAGTCTCACCACCATCCGCCAGGACGTGGAGCAGGGGGCGAGAACGCTGGTCGACCTGCTGTTCCGGCGCATGGAGGGCGAGGAGACACCCTCGGTGATCCTGCCGGCAGCGCTGATCGTCAGGGAGTCTGCACCGGGGTAGCCGCTGCGCGGCCGGGTGAGCCGGGGGCAACGTATTCGCTCAGTTCCATCGCCTGCAGGCGGCGCGTCGCCGCGCCGCTCAGCGCATTCGCCGCAAGACCGAGCGCGAGCAGCAGCGCGAACGCACTGGCGAGCACGAAGCCGTAGCGCGGACTGTGGTAGAAGTCGCTCACCGCGCCCATGGCGAAGGGTGCCAGCGCCGCTGCCAGTGCCGTGAAGGCGAGCAGCAACCCCGACACCCGGCCGTGCTCGGCCTTGACGAAGCCGCTGATGCCCTTGGAATTGATCGTCGGATAGATCACCGACATGAACAGCCCCGAGAGCGGCAGCAGAATCAGGCCGGTCCGCGGGCCACCCACAAGGCTGCCGGCGAAACAGACGAAGATTGCTGCCCCGAGCAGCGCCAGCGCGGTGGTCCAGGAAAACCGGCCGAGCAGCCACGCACCCACGAGCCGGCCGGCGGCGCGCAGCGCGAAGAATGCCGCGAGAGCGTAAGGCACGAATGCGATCAGCGGCCCGCGATAGATTCCCAGATAGGTCGGCATCCAGACGTAGATCGCAACTTCGACGGCCACGTAGAGGGAAATCAGGGTGCAGAACGCCAGCGCATAGGGGTCTTTCAGCAGCGCCAGGGTGGGCAGCAGCCCCGCCGGCGCGCGCTGCTGCGTGCGCTCTGGTGGATACTCGGCGATGAGCGCGAGCGCCACGAGCAGCGCGCACACTCCGGCGGCAATGACATACAGCCACTTCCACGACAATCCGTCGGCCAACAGGCCGGCGACGATCGCCGGTCCGATGATCGAGCCGATGCCGAAGAAGCCTTCGAGCAGGTTCATCAGGGCGGTGTGCTGCCGGGTCGAGTTCGACACATCGCCGACCAGTGCCAGCGCGCCGGTCTTGAAGACGCTGACGCCCAGTCCTTCCAGGGCGAGCAGCGCGACGAACTGCCCGAAGGTGCTGCCGAGGGCAAATAGCGCGGAGCTCACCCCGTAGAGCGCCAGCCCGATGACGATGGTCCGTCGGCGGCCGAGCCGGTCGGCGAGCATCCCGAGCAGCAGCGCCCCGAGGGCCATCGCGCTCATGGGCGCATACTGGAAGGCCGAGGCGGCCTTCATGCTCAGATGGAATTCGGCGATGATTTTGGGAATGACGCTGCCGACCGCATCCGAGGTCATGGCGAACATCAGAAACATCAGACAGGTCAGTGCACGGATGATGGCGATATTGCGCGCCATGCGGCTCGACTGCTCGGCCATGTTCCCCTCTTTACATAGCGATACAATCGATTGCATTATAGGCGTTATCCGCTGCGCCGTAAACCCGTCCGCCGAACCACCATGAAAAACCAGGTCCAGCTCATTGCCTACGTCGACCGACTCGGTGCCGGCCGGATCGCCGATCTGGAACAGCTGCTCGGCGGAGCGCTCGAGGGACTGTTCGGCACGGTCCATCTGCTGCCTTTCTTTCACCGCATCGACGGGGCGGACGCGGGCTTCGATCCGACCGACCACACGCGCGTCGATGAGCGCCTGGGCGGTTGGGCGGACATCGGGCGGCTCGCGCAACGCCTCGACATCATGGCCGATGTCATCGTGAACCACATCTCGGCCGACTCGCCGCAGTTCCAGGATTTCTCCCGGCGCGGTGCCGCCTCGCCGTACAACGGCCTGTTTCTCACCCTTGATGCGGTCTTTCCCGAGGGCGCGCACGAGCGTGAGCTGATGGCCGTGTACCGGCCGCGACCCGGACTGCCGCTGACGCCGGTGACGCTCGAGAACGGCGAGAGGCGGATCCTGTGGACGACATTCACGCCGCAGCAGCTTGATATCGACGTGCACCACCGGCAGGGCAGGGCGTACCTGGAGGGGATCTTGCGCACCTTCAGCGCTCACGGCATCAGCGCCATCCGGCTCGATGCGGTCGGTTACGCGATCAAGCGGGCCGGCACGAACTGCTTCATGCTGCCGGAGACGTTCGAGTTCATCAGTGAGTTGACCACGCTTGCGCGCTCATTGGGCATGGAAGTGTTGGTCGAGGTGCACTCGCACTATCTGTGGCAGATAGACATCGCCGCCCGCGTCGATTGGGTGTACGACTTCGCCCTGCCGCCGCTGGTGCTGCACGCGCTGTTCAACGGCACCTCCCGCTACCTGAAGCGCTGGATCGACATCCGGCCGCGCAACGCGCTCACCGTGCTCGACACCCACGACGGCATCGGAGTCATCGACGTCGGTCCGGAGGCCGGTGGGACCGGCCGCCCGGGTCTGCTGCCGCCGGATGAGATCGATCGGCTGGTCGAGACCATCCACATGCGCAGCGGCGGGCAGAGCCGCCTCGCCACGGGCGCGGCGGCCTCCAACCTGGACCTGTATCAGGTCAACTGCACCTTCTACGATGCCCTCGGCCGCAATGACCGGGAATATCTGCTGGCGCGCGCCGTGCAGCTGTTCCTGCCGGGCATTCCGCAGCTGTATTACGTCGGAGTGCTCGCCGGCGGCAACGACATGGCATTGCTCGAGCGTACCGGTGTCGGACGCGATATCAATCGGCACCGCTACACGGCAGAAGAAGTGCAGGAACAGCTGCATCGGCCGGTGGTGCGCGACCTGATCGAGTTGATCCGCCTGCGCAACACGCATCCGGCGTTTCACGGCGAGGTGCGGCTGGGGCGAACCTCCGAGCGGGTGCTCGCGTTGCGCTGGCAGGCAGGCGATGCCCACGCGGAACTCATCGTGGAGTTCGACACGGGACGCTGGACCGTCCGCCATGGCGAGCATGGAGTGGAGCACGCGGTGACGCTCGATTGCGTCGGGCCGCAGTGGCGCCTGCCCGAAGCGACCGTCGCATGGAGTGCCTGAGCGCCGGCGCGGCGCGCTAAGCTGTGATCGGCCGCCGTCCGCGGCGGCGCGGGGTTCTGGGGGAGGGGGGGATGAGCGCACAAGCACTGTTCGGGGCCATTGAAGCCGGTGGCACCAAGTTCGTCTGCGCGGCGGGCTACGGGCCGCGCGCGATCGAGCCGCAGTTCCGCCAGGTCATTCCGACGACGACCCCGGCGCAGACCCTCGCGGCCGTCGGCGATTTTCTCGAGCGTGTGCGCCGGCAGGCCGGTGCATTCGCGGGCATCGGCGTCGCCGCATTCGGCCCGGTGGACATCGATCGCCGCTCGGCGCGCTGGGGGTCGATCTTGACCACGCCCAAGCCGGGCTGGTCCGACGTGTCGCTGGTGACGCCACTCGCGCGGTTCGGCTGTCCGCTGTTCGTCGACACCGACGTCAACGCCGCGGCACTCGCCGAGGCAAGATTCGGAGCGGGAGCGGACGCGGACTCGCTGGTTTACGTGACGGTCGGAACCGGTATCGGCGGCGGGGTGGTGATCGAGGGACGCACCGTCCGCGGCATGCTGCATCCCGAGATGGGCCACATTCGCGTGCGTCGCGATGAGCGTGACGCGCAATTCGCCGGCATATGCCCGTTTCACGGCGACTGCCTCGAAGGGCTCGCCAGCGGCCCGGCGGTCCTCGCCCGCTGGGGCGCGAAGCTCGAGTCTCTTCCCGACACGCATGCCGGCCTCGACATCATCGGCGGCTACCTCGGCCAACTCGCCGCCACGCTGGCTCTGGTGCTTTCCACGCGCCGCATTGTGTTCGGCGGTGGCGTGATGAGTGCGCGGCTGCTGGGTCGCGTGCGAGCTGCCGCCGAGCGTCAGCTCGCCGGCTACCTGCCGATCGAGGCGCGCGCCGGCGGTTTCGAGCAACTGATCGTTGCCCCGGGACTCGGCGATCAGGCCGGTATTACTGGAGCGATGCTGCTGGCTGCCGGCTGAGATTCCGGTCTGGCATTGCAATCGTCTGCAGCTGGCATTGCAATCGTTTGTATCTTGTGATTTACTTTTTGCACGCCGTCATATTCAAGAACCGGCGTACGGGGCGCTCAGGCGTCGGAGGGGGTAACTTGAATCATCAAAAGTCACAGCGGGCTTCTGTTTCCATTTTGTCGCCGTTGGCCGGCCCGATCCGGCCGAGCAGGCTGATGAGCGTCGCGGCCGCCGTCTCGGTCGCCCTCGGTGCGGCGCACCTCGCGGCCGCTGCCAACGCGCAGGCGGTCGCGGCGGCACCCAGCGCCGCAAGCGCCGGGACGAACGGCGGGGGCGGGGCGATGATTGCGCCACCGAGCAACATGCTGCAGCAGGTTGTCGTGACTGCCTCGGTGCAGGCACGCAGCAATCTGCACACCTCGGAGCAGGTGACGACCATTCCGAGCTCGCTCATCGTGGACATGGCGCCGCGCTCGACAGCCGAAATGCTGCGCCTGATCCCGGGCGTGTCGGTGCAGGACCAGGCCGGCAGTGGCGGTAACGCTAATTTCACCGTGCGCGGTCTGCCGGTGACCACCGGCGGTGCGCCGTTCGTGCAGATCCAGGAGGACGGGCTGCCGCAGGTCCTCTTCGGCGACATGAATTTCGGCAACAATGACTATTGGACGCGCTTCGACGTGTCCGAGACGCTCCAGGCGACCGTTGGCGGTAGCGCTGCAACACTCGCCGCCGGCGCCCCGGGCGCGGTCATCAACTTCATCAGCGCCACGGGCCGGCACGCCGGTGGGGAGTTCACCCTCTCACAGGGACTCGGCTTCGGGGAGACCAAAGCCACGTTTGCGGTCGGTGGGCCGATCGACAGCACCTGGCGCTACCACCTGGACGGCTACTACGTCCACGGCACCGGTCAGCGCGATCAGGGATTTATCGGTGAGAATGGCTATCAGCTCAAGGGCAACATCACCCACGATCTCGCCGAGGGGCGTGGCTTCATCCGCCTGTACGCCAAGGTCCTGAACGATCAGGAAGAATACAACGCGGGCGGACCGGTTCGGGCTGTCGGCAGCGGCAATTCGCTGACGGGCATAGCCGTCTATCCGGGCTTCGACGTGCGCACCGGCACGACGGTCGGGGTCTACAATCAGTCGATCACCTACCTCAGCAACGTCTCCGGGCGCTTCGCCCAGACTCCGAACAACGGCATTCATCCGTACGTCGACTCACTCGGTGCGGAGCTCTACTATCTGCCGGCCGGCAATCTCTCCGTGGACGACAAGTTCCGCGTCAGCTGGATTCACGGCACCTTCGCTGCCCAATTCTTCGGGCTTGGATCGGCAGCCTCGCTGCTCGGCACCACGGTGAACGGCCAGACCGTCGGACAGGTCGTCTATGCCAACGGGCCAAATGCGGGTCAGAACTACACGGGGCTGCTCAACAACAGCACCCAGATCTACACCAATATGTCCAACATGGGCAACGTGGTCAACGATCTGTCGCTGCAGGACCATTGGCGCACCCCCTACGGGAAGTTCACCACCGGCGGCGGCGTGTTCTACATGTCGCAGACCATCGACCAGAGCTGGCATCCGAATTCCCAACTGCAGGCCTTGAGCGGCGTCAATCCGGTGAATCTCGACCTGATCAGCACCACCGGACAGCTGCTCAGCAACAACGGGGTCACGGGGTACAACACGGCGTGGGGCGCCGGCGTCGACCGACGCTATGCGATGAACGTGACCGACACGGCTCCGTACCTCGATCTCACCTGGAGCCTCGATCGGCTGCAGCTGCAGGGCAGCCTGCGCCAGGACGGCTATCGGGTCACCGGCTGGGCCGAGAGCGCAAGCGCCGCGACGACCCAGGTCGGCTATCTGCAGGGCTACGCGCTGAGCGGTACCGGCGGCCTGAGCACGCCGCTCGTGTCGTACTCAAACATCGATCCGGGCACCTTCGAGCCGCTCAACTACGGGATCAGCTACCGTTCCTGGTCGGCCGGCGCGCTCTATATGCTTAACTCGAGCACCAGCGTGTATGCGCGCGCCAGCCGCGGCGGCAAGGCCAACACCGATCGCAACATCCTGTCCGGTTACACCAATCCGAACGGATCGTTGACTGCCTCGGGCGCGGGCAAGGCCATCGACATCGTGCTGCAGCAGGAGGCCGGCATAAAGCACGAGGGAGAGCTGCTCGGTGGCAGCTACGGCGTGACGCTCTCGTACTTCCACACCAGCTTCGGCGAATCCAGCTTCGATCTGACCCAGCCGGCCGCAACGCGCTACTTCAACGAGAAGTACTCGGCGAACGGCGGTGAGCTCGAGGCGACCTGGCGATTCGACGGCTTCTCGCTCTACACGCAGGCCACCTACCAGGAACCGAAGGTCGACTCCAACGAGGTGGGGCCGAGTCCGAATCAGCTGACCAGCCTCGGCTCGGGATTCCTGCCCGGCGGCATGTCGAAGATCATGTGGGTGCTGGCGCCGACCTACACGTGGCGCGAGCTGACCGGCGGTCTCGTCTGGCAGGGGCAGAGCCAGCAGAACATCGGTGGTCCCGTGCCGTTCTATTCCCCGGAACAGGACTTCGTCGATGTATTCGCTTCCTACGCGATCAGTCGACACATTTCCGTCGGACTGCACGTGAACAACCTGTTCAACACCCTGGGAGTGGGCGGTGGTGGCGCCGTGACCACGGGGCCCGGCGTCGTCAGCGTGAGCGCCGAGCCCGGTCGCACGGTGCTCGCCAATCTGACCGTGAAGTTCTAGACGATCGGCGCGCTGCCGCAGGCAATCCAGGCC